>NZ_JBFAZW010000009.1:0-147801 GCF_040682015.1 Dactylosporangium sp. NPDC051485 | reverse complement strand
CCGACGTTGTCTCGCGAATCAGTCGTCGGAAAGTTATAAGCGCCAACTACAAGCGCTCCGAACTCGCTCTCGCTGCCTAAGCTAGGGTGAAGTTCGCGGTCGGCGAGCGCGGCGTGTGCGCGTACGCAGTGGCCGACGGCGCCCAGCGCTGGTGCGATGCCGAGACGCTGCAGTCCCCGGTGTACGCCACGGTCGATGCCGCCGGACCCGGCACCGTCTACGTCGTCGACGGGCACGGCGGGCTGGCCGCGTTCGCCGCCGGGGACGGGGCCGTGCGGTGGCGGGTCGGGTATGGGCTGCGGGCCGAGGTCGACGCGTCGTACTGGGCGCCGGTCAACGGGGGCGGGGTCGTGTACGCGGTGGCGTACCACTTTGCTGTGCGGGGTGGTGTGAGCGCCCACCGCACCGAGCTCATCGCGGTCGACGCCGGGACCGGGGCGCTGGTGCGGCGCCTGGACCTCGATGTCGAGGCGATGGTCGGGGGTGAGCCGTTGCTGCTGTCCGGGGATCATGTGTACTTCGCCGCGCTGGAGCGGGTCTACGCGTTTGGGTTGGTTTCGTAGGCGGGTTCCGCGGTGGCCGTTCCTGTTTTGTTGCACCTCAATGGTAGCCGGAGCGAAAAATTCGATCTCTGTGAGCGCCTCGGCTGTTACTCGATGTAGTTGGGGAATTACGAAGGGCGCAGGGCGGCTCGCCAGGTGTCTCGGATGGCCTCGGCGCCCCAGGCGTTGGGTTCGATGTGGCCGCACAGCCAGAGCTCGCGGTTGGCGGGGTGGGACTCGCCGGTCGCGATGTCGCCGGCTTGGGCGCCGTGGCCCAGGAAGGCGCCGTGCAGGTCGGCCACCGCCGCGCCGTGCCGGGCCGCGGCCTCGCGGATGGTCGCGTTCAGCGACTCGAGCAGGGCCAGGCCGCCCCCGACGTCCGGCAGGCCGGCCCAGGACATGTCGCCGGTGCCGTCGGTCGGGTCGTAGACGGTCGACACCACGATGCGGGCGCCGGTGGCGGACAGGGTGACCAGCGTCGCCTCGTAGTTGGTCGCCACCGACTCGATCGTGGCGGGGACCTTGTCCGGGGACTCGACGATGGCGGTGAGCAGGTCGTTGCCGCCCATGGTCAGGGTGATCAGGGCCGGGCGGCCGTGCACCTGGCCCAGCTGGCGGTGCAGCACGTCGTCGCTCGTCGCGCCGTCGCGGGCGAGCAGCATCAGCTCGATGCCGAGGTCGTCGGCGAGCAGGGAGGCGGCGCCCAGACCGGGGCCGCCCGCGTAGTCGTCGATCGACATCGAGTCGCCGAGCGCGAAGTATCGCGGGGCCATATAAAGATCATTGCGGATGTCTCGCGGAACGCCAAGACCAACCGGGGAGTTAGGCGTCGACGACCTCGGGCTCGGCGTCGCGCTCGAGCTCGCGGATCACGCCGGTGTGGCCGGCGCCGGCGTCGGCGATCGCGGTGCGGGTCGTGGCGGTGAGCGGGGCGGGCAGGTTGTCCGGGGCGTGCCAGGCCAGGCTGCTGATCCGGCCGGGGGCGTTGAGGGCTGGGCCGCCGCCGTCGAGCCGGCCGCGGAAGACGTGGACGAAGAGGTCCGGGGTGGCCGCGCCGCAGCCGTCGCCGGTCAGCTGGTAGAGGCCGATCAGCTCGGTGATCTCGGCCTCCAGCCCCGTTTCCTCGCGGATGTCCCGGATGACGGCGTGCACTGGGCTCTCGGCCTCGCGGATGCGCCCGCCGGGGAGGCCCCACAGCTGGTGGCCGCCGGCCTGGCGGCACAGGAGAACGCGACCGGCCGCGTCCTCGATGACCGCGGCGACCGCGGACGTGACGTGACTGCCGTTACTCAGCGTTGAGTAGCTCATGTTCGCACTCTAGGCGGAGCCGCAGAGCGTCGCGAGACCTTCGCTCGTGGTGATCATCGAACGCGAGACGCCGGGCGGGAGGTGATCGCTGAAAGCCGACCACTGAACCCCGACAGGAGTGGCCGGTCATCGCTTTTCGCCGGATCGGCGGTAGCGTGTTCACCCGTGGATGCTGCCCTGTCACCGCTGGCCGAGATCCCGAGCCCGACCCGTGGCGTCTGGGACCTGGGACCGATTCCGCTGCGCGCCTACGCCCTGTGCATCGTGCTCGGCATCGTGGCCGCCTGCTTCATCGCCGACCGGCGCCTGCGGGCCCGGGGCGCGCCCCCCTGGGTGATCCTGGACGTGGCGATCTGGGCGGTGCCCTTCGGCATCGTCGGCGCCCGGCTGTACCACGTGATCACCTCCCCGGAGGCGTACTTCGGCGAGGGCGGCTCGATCGTCAAGGCGTTCAAGATCTGGGAGGGCGGCCTCGGCATCTGGGGCGGCGTCGCGGCCGGCGCGCTCGGGGCCTACATCGCCTGCCGCCGCCTGAACCTGCCCTTCGCCATGGCGGCCGACGCGCTGGCGGTCGGGCTGCCCGTGGCTCAGGCGATCGGGCGCTGGGGCAACTGGTTCAACAACGAGCTGTACGGCAAGGAGACCTCCCTGCCGTGGGCGCTCAAGGTGTACAACTGGGACACCGCCCGCGGCCGGGCGCTCGAGGTCGGCGGGCAGCCCGTCGAGCGCGGCCTGTTCCACCCGACCTTCCTCTACGAGTCGCTGTGGTGCCTCGGGGTGGCCCTGGTCGTCTGGCTGGCCGACCGCAAGTTCCGCTTCGGTCGCGGCCGCGCCTTCGCCCTCTACGTGATGCTCTACACCATCGGCCGCTTCTGGGTCGAGGCGCTGCGCATCGACGACGCTCACCACCTGCTGGGCATGCGGCTGAACAACTGGACCTCGATCATCGTCTTCGCCGGGGCGCTGATCTACTTCCTGCGCGTGCGTGGCCCGCAGGAGCAGGTCACCTACGACGAGGACGGCAAGATCAGCCTGGTCGCCGCCGAGCCGCCAACCGAGGAGCAGCAGGCCGAGGAGCAGGAAGCGGAAGCGGCGGCCGAAGCGGAGGAAGAGCCCGCAGAGGAGCAACCCCAGGAAGTGCAGGAGCCGGAGAGCAGCGACGCGGGCAAGGGCTGATGCGGACCGCGGTCGTGGTCGGGGCCGGCGTCGGCGGGCTCGCCGCCGCCGGCGCGCTGGCCCGGGCCGGCTGGAAGGTCACCCTGCTGGAGCGCGAGGACCGGCTCCGCGCCGGCCGGTCCGCGATGGTGCTGTGGCCCAACGGGGTTCGCGCGCTGCGCGCCCTGGGCCTGGCCGGCGGCCTCGACGGCGTCTCCACCGCCGTGCCGCCCGCGGGCATCCGGCGGCCCGACGGCACCTGGCTGGTCCAGCCGGGCGTCTCCGAGGTCGAGTCGCCGCCGGTCGTGGTGCACCGCGAGGACCTGCACGACGCGTTCATCGCCGGCCTCGGCGAGCAGGTCGACGTGCGCGGCGGGATCGAGGTCAAGAGCGCCCGGGTGAGCCGCGAGCGCCCCGCCGTCGGCGACGGCCGGGTCACGTTCGAGGCCGACCTGGTCGTGGCCGCGGACGGCCCGGAAAGCGTGATCCGCCGCCGCCTCGCCTCCGCCAGCACCTTCACCAGCGCCGGGTTCGCCGCCTGGCGGGCCGTCATCCCGTGGTTCCGCGCGCCCGAACTGCCCGCCGACATTCCCCCGCACGGTGAGAGCATCGGCGGCGGGCAGCGCTTCGAGTACCACTTCCTCGGCGAACGCGGCATCTACTGGGTCGCCACCGTCCCCGGCGCGCTGCGGCCCGAGCCGCCGGCCGGGCAGCTCGCCCTGCTGCGCCGCTGGTTCGCGGACTGGCACCCGCCGATCGGTCAGCTGCTGGCCATCACCGAGGCCGACGACCTGGTGCAGGAGCCGGTGGGGGAGGTCACCCCGCTGCCGGACTCGTTCGGCGTGCCGTGCGGGCCGGGCGGCTACGCGCTCGTCGGCGACGCCGCTCACGCGATGCCGCACCACCTGGCCCAGGGCGCCTCGCTCGCCCTGGAGGACGTGGCCACGCTGCAGACCGCGCTCGTGGGCGGGGCGCTGGGGCCGGCGCTGCTGGAATACGGCCGGCTGCGGCGCGCCCGCATCGCGCGGGTCCTGCAGCAGTCGAAGAAGGCCGCGGCGGTACTGCAACCCCGCAGCCGGCTGGCGAGGGCCAACCCCCGCAACCTCGACCGGGCGGCCGCCGCGGCGACGGAATGGGCCGGGCCTACCGGGTGAGGACGCCGTGCTCGACGCAGGAGGCCGTCCAGCCGCTCGGCAGGACCTGAACCTTCATGCGGCGGCGGCACTGCGCGCAGTACCGCGGCGGCTCCAGCTCCCGGGAGGCCACGCAAGCGTCGTGGGAGCCGCCCTCCAGCGGCTCCCCGCACCGGTCGCAGTAGGCGTTCACAGCGTCGCCGAGAGCGCCTTGACCGGCATGCTCAGCTCCTCGAGCAGGGCCAGGTCCTGCTCCGGGGCGCGCCCCAGCGTGGTGAGGTAGTTGCCGACGATCACGGCGTTCACCCCGCCGAGCAGCCCTTCGCGCGTGCCGAGGTCGCCCAGCGTGATCTCGCGCCCGCCCGCGTACCGCAACAGCGTCCGCGGCAGCGCCAGCCGGAACGCCGCGATCGCCCGCAGCGCGTCCTTCGGGTCGAGCACCGGCTGGTCGGCCAGCGGCGTGCCCGGGCGCGGGTTGAGGAAGTTCAGCGGCACCTCGTGCGGGTCGAGCTCCTGCAGCTGGATCGCGAACTCGGCGCGCTGCTCGACGCTCTCGCCGAGGCCGAGGATGCCGCCGCAGCAGACCTCCATGCCGGCGGCGCGGACCATCCGCAGGGTGTCCCAGCGCTCCTCCCAGGAGTGGGTGCTGACCACCGTCGGGAAGTGCGACCGCGCGGTTTCGAGGTTGTGGTTGTACCGGTGAATCCCCAGCTCGGCGAGGCGGTCCACCTGCGCCTGGCTCAGCATGCCCAGCGACGCCGCGATGTTGATGTCCACCGCCGCCCGGATCGCGGCCACACCGTCGGCCAGCTGGGCCATGAGCCGCTCGTCGGGCCCGCGCACGGCGGCGACGATGCAGAACTCGGTCGCCCCGGTCGCGGCCGTCTGCTTGGCCGCCTCGACCAGCGACGGGATGTCGAGCCAGACCGCCCGCACCGGCGAGGTGAAGAGCCCCGACTGCGAGCAGAAGTGGCAGTCCTCGGGGCAGCCGCCGGTCTTGAGCGACACGATCCCCTCGACCTCGACCTCGGGCCCGCACCAGCGCATCCGCACGTCGTGGGCGATCGAGAGGTACTCCGGCAGCTCCTCGTCCGAGCAGCGCAGCACGGCGAGCACCCCGTCGAGGTCGAGGCCCACACCGGTATCCAGGACGGCCTTCGCAGCATCAAGCATGCTCGTACCTTACAAATCGTTAGGGTCGCCTGTCCGCCCCCGGGTGGGCTCGGCTAGGTTGTGCACATCGCACAATCGGCATCGTAGGGGTTCTACAACCGCAACGGGAGGCCTTGGTGGAGTGGCTGTTCGCACTCGAGGAGGAGGCCGCCGCCCGGCAGGCCGCTGGCCTGCGCCGCGAGCTGCTGCCCCGCGATTCCGGCGACCCGGTCGTCGACCTCGCCGGCAACGACTACCTGGGCCTGTCCCGCCACCGTGAGGTCATCGCCGCCGCGGCACGGGCCCTCGCGGATTTCGGCCTGGGCGCCACCGGCTCCCGGCTGGTCCGCGGCTCGACCGCCGTCCACCGGGACCTGGAGGCCGGCCTGGCCGCCCTGCTCGGCGCCGAGTCGGCGCTGGTGTACTCCTCGGGTTACCTGGCCAACCTGGGCGCCGTGCGGGCGCTCGTGCGCCGCGGCACCCTGCTCGTCTCCGACGCCCACAACCACGCGTCCCTCGTCGACGGGTGCCGCCTGGCCTGCGCGGGAAAGGCCGGCCGCGAGGGCGCCGAGACCTTGGTCGCCCCGCACGCAGACCCGGATTTCGTACGGTACGAACTCTCCCGCCACCCCGGCCGCCCCGCCGTCGTCGTCACGGAGAGCATCTTCTCGGTCGACGGCGACCTGGCCCCGCTGCCGCAGCTGTACGAGGCCGCCCGCGCCCACGGCGCCCTGCTGCTGGTCGACGACGCGCACGCCCTCGGCGTGATCGGCCCGTCCGGCGCGGGCGGCGTGGCGGCCGCGGGCCTGTCCGGCGCCCCCGGCCTGGTGGTCACCGCCACCCTGTCCAAGTCCCTGGGCGCCGCCGGCGGCGTGGTCGCCGGCCCCCGCCAGCTGCACCGCGAGCTGCTCGACACCGGCCGCACCTTCATCTTCGACACCGCCCTGCCGCCCGCCGTGGCCGCCGGCGCCCGGGCCGCCCTGCGCCTGCTGGAGGCGGGCGACGACCTGCGCGACGACCTGCACGCCCGGGCCCGCCGCGCCGTCGGCCGCCTGCGCGCCGGCGGCCTGGAGGTCTCGGAGCCGGCCGGCGGCGTCGTGTCGATCGCCGCCCCGTCCCCGGACGAGGCCCTCGCCTGGGCGACCGCCTGCCGCGGCCGGGGCGTGGCGGTAGGCTGCTTCCGCCCACCGTCCACTCCGGACGGTCGCGCCCGCCTGCGCCTGACCATCGGCGTCGGCGTCCCGCCCGCCGACTTCGACCACGCCGTCGACATCATCCTGAAGGAACGCCCGTGACGACATCCCCCGGTTCCGAGCTCGGCACGGCGCTCGGGCTCGGCTTCAGCGAGGAGCTCCCGGCGCCGATCGCGGGAACGGTCGTGATCACGGGCACCGACACGGGCGTGGGCAAGACCATCGTCACCGCCGCGATCGCCGCGGCCGCCACCGCCGCGGGCCAGCGCGTCGCCGTGATCAAGCCGGCCCAGACCGGCACCGCCGACGGCGACGAGCCCGACGCCGCGACGGTCGCCCGCCTGGCCGAGCCGGCCATCACCCGCACCCTGGCCAGCTTCCCCGACCCGCTCGCGCCGCTGGCCGCCGCCCGGGTGGCCGGCGAGGACCCGCTCACCGCCGTGATGGCCCAGCTCGTGGCCCGCTCCATCGCCGAGGACCACGACCTGACCCTGATCGAGGGGGCCGGCGGCCTGCTCGTCCCGCTGGGCGAGGGCGGCTGGACCGCGCTGGACCTGGCCGCCGCGCTGGGCGCCACCGCCGTCGTGGTGGCCCGCGCCGGCCTGGGCACCCTGAACCACACCGCCCTGACCCTGGAGGCCCTGGCCCGCCGGGACGTGCCGGCCCTGGTCGTCATCGGCGCGTGGCCGGCCGAGCCGGAGCTGGTCCACCGCACCAACCTGCAGGACCTCCCCGGCGACCTGGCCGGGGCGATCCCGGACGGCGCCGGCGTCATGCCGCCGCCGCTGTTCCGCCGCGAGGCCGCGCACTGGCTGGACTCCCGCCTGTACGGCCGCTTCGACCCCGTCGCCTTCCGCTCCCACAGCCGGTGACGGCCGAGGGCTCATACAACGATGAGCCGACCCCGATAACGTCGGGCGCTCCGCACGGCGACTGGCCGGGCAAGCGGCGAGGGGCATAAGGCCAAACCTCGATAAGTCGGGCGCTGGCGCGCCACGACTTATCGTATTTATCCCCTGACAGGCGAAAAGTCCGAAATGTCGTGGCGCGCCAGCGCCCGACATTTCGTGCAAAGCGGTCGTCAGCGCGGGGCGGGGGCCAGCACCGAGGCGGGCAGGGTCAGGCGGAAGGCCGTCTCCTCCAGCCGCAGCTCGCCGCCGCACAGGTTGGCCACCGCGCGGGCCACCCGCAGGTCGCCCGGCTTCTGCGGCTCGTCGCTCGGCCGCCGCTGCGGCGCCGCCGTCAGCTCCCCGTGCGGCACCACGCGGGCCTCGACGGCCGGCACCGGGTCGCGGCGCAGGGCGATCTCCACGTGGGCCCGAGCCGGGGCGGCGATCACCAGCCACAGCACGAGCTGGCCGACCAGGTGGCGGCAGATC
This sequence comes from Dactylosporangium sp. NPDC051485, assembly GCF_040682015.1. NCBI lineage: Bacteria > Bacillati > Actinomycetota > Actinomycetes > Micromonosporales > Micromonosporaceae > Dactylosporangium > Dactylosporangium sp. NPDC051485. The sequence continues at coordinate 139,939 of NZ_JBFAZW010000009.1, read as the reverse complement.
GTCTCGTCGACGGCGACCAGCGCGGACTCCGGCGCGTCGGCGTGCACGCTCACCGCGCCCGCCACCGCGACCCGGCGGGCCAGGTCGACGGCGTCGCGCAGCACGGGCACCAGGTCGGTGGTGCCCTCCCGGACCGTCGGGGCGCCGGTCGCGGCCAGCGGCAGGATCACGCGGTCGACGTAGCGCTCCAGGCGCAGCGCGTTGCGGTCGATCGCGTCGAGGCAGGCGGCGCCGTCGCCGGGCGAGCCGGGCGGCAGGTCGTCGCGCAGCAGGCGGGTGTACGCCAGGATCGAGGTCAGTGGCGTGTGCAGCTCGTGGCGCATCCGAGCGGCGTGGTCCTCACCGGTCACGAACATGGCTGAAACCCCCTTGCAGCCATCAAACCCGACACGCGACCGGCAAACCCGACAGAAGGTATGGGGGTCACTCGATCGCGTTGACATGTGGTCGTACGGCTGCCGAAGCGAGCGCTCAGGAACGGATCAGGGCAGCACGACCACGCTGGTGCCGGGCGGGATGTTGGCCAGCAGCACCTGCTGGGCGGCGGGTGGCATCCGCACGCAGCCGTTGGACCCGGGGTAGCCGAACTCGTTGCGGTACCAGGCGTGGATGCCGGTGTGCGCGTCGGCCAGGCCCGCGGCGACCGCCTTCTTGTCGTCCGGCACGGCGCCCAAGGCCAGCACGTCGAGCCCGGCGTACACCTTGCTCGGCTGCGTCGAGCGGCCCAGCACGAACGTGCGGCCCAGCGGCGTCTGGGTGGCCGGGGCGCCGACCGTCACCGTCCAGGTCTGCTGGGCCGCCCCGTCGCGCAGCCAGGTCAGCGTGAACGCGCCGCGGTGCACCACGATCTGGTCGCGCAGCGGGGTGGTGTGCCAGCCGCCCGGCGGCAGCCAGCCGACGCTGCGGTTCACGGACGGCAGCAGTACCGCCACCCACCCGTCCCGCCGGGACACGATCGGCATGATCAGGTCCACCCCGCTGATCTTCGGGGTGAGGTACGCGCGGGCCGTGCCGCCCGGCGCGTCGTACGCCGGCGCATTGGCGTCCAGCTGCAGCGCCTCGGCGAGCGGCACCATCGAGGCCTGGTCGGGGTCGGCCGGGAAGCCGGTCGCCGCCTGCGTGTAGGTGATGGTCGTGAGCCCGGCCGCCGGACTCGACACCGCGGCCGGCGTCGGCGAGGCGCTCGGCAGCACCGGCGACGGCGCAGCGACGGGAGCGGCCGGGGACGGTGCGGCGCCCCGAGGAGGATGAGACGAGCCGCACCCCGCCAGGGTGGCCGCCAGCGCGGCGAGGACGGCGGCGCGGCGCACGAGCATGGCCACACCGTAACCGCCGCCGGCCGGTCCCGCTGTCATCATGCCGGACTGGTCGCGGCGGCCAGCCGGTCCAGCGCCTCGGGAAGGTCGGCGGTGGCGATCGCGCCGAAGCCGATGGCCAGTCCCTGGTCGGGCACCTGCCGCGGCTCGGCGTAGAAGTGGGCGAGCGGCTCGAGCGCCACGTCGGCGGCCCGCAGCCGCCGCACCACGCCGGCCACGTCGACCTGCGTGGTGCAGCGCAGCGCGGCGTGCAGCCCGGCGCTGGAGGGCACGAGGGTGTACCACGGGGCGAGCGGCCCCTGCGCGGCCCGCACGAGCAGGTCGTGGCGGGCCGCGTAGACCCGGGCGACCGCGCGCAGGTGCCGCTGCAGCAGCCCCTCGTCGATGAACTCGGCCAGGGCGGCCTGCGTGGTGGGCTCGCCGTGCCAGTCGGCGATCCGGCGGGCCGCGCGCAGGGCCGGGCGCAGCGCCTCGGGCGCGACCAGGAAGCCCAGGCGCAGCGAGGGCAGCAGCGTCTTGGAGAACGTGCCGACGTAGATCACCCGGCCGGCCCGGTCGAGGCTCTGCAGCGGCTCCAGGGGGCGGTCGGAGTAGCGGAACTCGCTGTCGTAGTCGTCCTCCACGATCGCCGCCCGGTGCTCCTGGGCCCAGGCCAGCAGGGCGCAACGCCGCTCCAGCGACATCGCGACGCCCAGCGGGTGCTGGTGGGAGGGGGTGACGTACACCAGCCGCGCCGACGGCGGGATGGCGCTCACGACGATCCCGTCGGCGTCGACCGGCACGCCGGCCACCCGCGCCCCGTGGCTTGCGAAGAGCCGCCGCGCCGGGCCGTAGCCGGGCTCCTCCACGGCCACGGTCGTGCCCGGCTCGATGAGCACCCGCGCGACGAGGTCGATCGCCTGCTGGGCGCCGGAGGTGACGAGCACGTCCTCGGCGGAGGCCCGGACCGACCGGGACAGTCCGATATGCCGGGAAATGGCCGCTCGCAACGGCGGGAATCCGGACGGGTCCTGATAGGCCGCCGACGCGTGCAGCGACCGGGCCAGCAGGCGCCGCCAGGCGGCCAGCGGGAACAGCGACGCATCGGGCTGTCCGATCCGCAGGTCGTAGCGGGCCGGGGGCGTGGCCGGATCTTCCGGACCGAGGGCGGCGAATCGCCGCGAGGGCCGCAGCGGGCCGACGGGCGCACGGCGGGCGACGGTGGCCGAGCCGCGGTAGGCCACGAAGGTCCCCGCCCCGGCCCGTCCGGCCAGGAAGCCGTCCCCGACGAGCCGGTCGTACGCGGCGGCGACGGTGTTGCGGGCCACGGCGAGGTCGTGGGCGAGCGCCCGGCTCGGCGGCACCCGCTCGCCGTGGCGCAGCCGCCCGTCCAGGATCGCGTCGCGCAGCTGGCGGTAGATCCGGTCGGTGCGGTCCCCGGGCCCCTCGAGGCTGATGTGCAGATCCAAATTGGCCCAATCAGGTGTACCGGGGAATGGCTCTTCTTCGAGGCCAAGCCCGACCCCTAGTGTCGCTCGCGGCGGTCCCGGCCGCCCGTCCGGGCTTCGCCGGCGGGGAAGCGCGCACCTCGGACCACCGCGACCCGCGCCGGGACGTGACCGCCACCGGCCAGCCGGCGATCGGCCGCCGGCACCGGGGCGCGGCCGCGGCGGTCCGGCTGCTCAAGGCCCGTGGGCCCGCCGGACCGTCGCGGTCGCGCTCCCGCCGGTGCTCGGCCTGCGCGCTAACCGGCCGGGACCTGCTGTACGGCGCCCTGGTCGCGCCGCTGTCCGGGCGCTACAGGTTGCGGTCGTCCACGATGTGCATGGCGGCCTCCTCGGCCGAGGCCGCGCCGCCGTCGATGCCCACGTCGGAGCCGATCTCGTCCTTCTCCTCGTCCGCGCCGAGGCCCTCGTCGGGCGCGACCAGCCGGCCGGCCCGCCGGTCGCCGACCTCGTCGGAGTCGAAGAACTCGCCCGACTCGGTGGTCGTGCCGTATTCGTCCAGGTCGGGCCGGGCCGTCGGGTCGGGCTCCTCCTGCAGCAGGCGCTGGTCGAGCGACTCGCCCTGCTCCGCCTCGGCCTGGGTGGTGCCGAAGGCGTTCAGCCCGCGCGGCTTCTCCGGCGGCGAGTAACCCTCGTCGAGGGAGTCGTCGAGCCCGCGGTCGGACAGGGTGTCCTGCGCGGACAGCTGACCCTCCTCGTCCGGAGCCGGGTCCCAGCTGTCGGTTTGCTGCGTCATGTCGGCGTCCCCTCACTGACTCGCGGAAGTTGGTGGCGCTGCCGTTCTCTATACCCTGCTACCCCGGCAGCGCCCCTTGCGACCCTAGATCGCCGATTCGCGGGAACGCTTGTGCGCCGTGATCAGGTCGGCGTACCGGCGCCCGGAGGCCTTGATCGTGCGCTGCTGCGTGTCGTAGTCGACCCGGACGAGGCCGAAGCGCTTGTCGTAGCCGTACGCCCACTCGAAGTTGTCCAGCAGGGACCAGGCGAAGTACCCGTCCACCGGGGCGCCGCGCAGCACCGCGTTGCGCACCGCCTCGAGGTGCTGCTCCAGGTAGTCGGTGCGCTCCTTGTCCTGGACCTCGCCGTTGGGCTCGACGGTGTCGTACCAGGCCGAGCCGTTCTCGGTGACCAGGATGCTGCGCGGGGCGTACGTCTGCGCCACCGAGACCAGGATGTCCTCCAGGCCGCGGGCGTAGACCTCCCAGGGCATGGCCGTCTCGACCGAGCCGGGCACCGGGATCTGCCGGGCGTAGGGTGCCGAGCCGGTGGGGTCGTCGACCACGATCTGGCGGAAGTAGTAGTTGATGCCGAGGAACTCGGTCGGGGCGGCGATGAGCTCCAGGTCGCCCTCGCGCACCGGCGGCTCCACGCCGTAGCACTCGATCATGTCGGCCGGGTAGCCGCGGCCGAAGACCGGGTCGAGCCACCAGCGGTTGGTGTGCCCGTCGGCCCGCCGCGCGGCGGCCACGTCCTCGGGCCGGTCCGAGCCCGGCTCGATCGGGCTGAGGTTGAACACGATGCCGACGCTGGGGGCCAGCCGGGCCGAGGCGCGGATCGCCTGGTTCACCAGGCCGTGGCCGAGCAGCACGTGGTGCGAGGTGTGCACGGCGCGGGTGAGGTCGCGCTCGCCGGGGGCCATCCGCCCCTCCAGGTGCCCGATCCAGGACACGCACAGCGGCTCGTTGACCGTGTTCCAGTCGGCCACCCGGTCGCCGAGCCGCCCGGCCACCACGGCGGCGTAGTCGGCGAAGGCCTCGGCGGTGGCCCGGTTCGGCCAGCCGCCCGCGTCCTGCAGGGCCTGGGGGAGGTCCCAGTGGTACAGCGTGACGAACGGGCGGATCCCCTCGGCCAGCAGCGCGTCGACGAGCCGGTCGTAGAAGTCGAGACCGGCCGCGTTGACCGGGCCGGTGCCGTCGGGCATCACCCGCGGCCAGGCCACCGAGAACCGGTACGCGTCGAGGTTGAGCCGGCGCATCAGCGCCACGTCCTCAGGCCAGCGGTGGTAGTGGTCGCAGGCCACGTCCCCGGTGTCGCCGTTGTCGACGTTGCCGGGGGAATGGGAGAAGGTGTCCCAGATGGACGGTTTCCGGCCGTCTTCGGCGGCGGCACCCTCGATCTGGTAGGCCGCGGTGGCGGCACCCCAGATGAAGCCGGGGGGTAGTGCGGACAGATCCAGCACGGGACGGGTCTCCCTCTTGAGGTGGGTGTGCACACGGGCCTCGGCGGGGTGTCACATCGTTGCTTCCGCCGAGCTGAGCTTGGCCTTGATGCGCTCGCCGGTGACCGGCCTGCCGGCCGCCGCGCCGGCGAGCGTCTCGAACGTGCTCTCGGCCGGCACCTGCGGCAGCGGCGCGGCGGTCGAGTTGAGCACCTGGAACAGCACCTCCCCGCTCCGGCGTGCGCAACGCGGCGTCGCGGTAGGCCGGGCGCACCGCCGGCAGCGAGCCGTCCGCCGTGTTGAGGGTGATCTGCGCCCTGTCGCCGGTCATGAACCGCACGAAGTCCAGCGCCCCGGCGATGCCGGCCTCGGCGAAGAGAGGATGCCGGCGATCAGTGCGGCGGATCGACACCAGTCTGGGGCCCTTCTGGTGGGGGTGTCGACCGGCGTGCGGGCGCGCGCTCGACAGGGAGGGGTGGTAGTTGTCCCTTTTCTATCGAGTTCTATCGAGACTGGAAGATTCTATCGAGACTTAATTAATGTCGTCATTAAAGTGGCGCGCCCAGCATGCGTCAAGTGCCTTCCACCTGCATCTAAAGTGGCCGGGGTGCGAGTCGAGCGGGCGACGAACCGGGGTGTCCGGTTACGCAACCGCTCCGCCCTGCTCACCCGGCTCTTCCTCGACGGCCCGCTGACCCGCCAGGCGCTGTCCCGCGAGACCGGCCTGAGCCAGCCCGCGGTGAGCAACGTGGTGAGCGATCTCATCGAGGACGGCCTGGTCGCCGAGGCCGGCGCGCTGGAGTCCGAGGGCGGCCGCCCGGGCATCCTGCTGCGCATCGCCCCCGGCTTCGGCGCGGTCGCCGGCGTCGACGTCGGCGAGACCCGGGTCCGGGCCGAGCTGTTCGACCTCGGCCTGCGGCGGCTCGCCTGCGCCGACCGCCCGATCGGCGGCCCGGCCGGCACCACCCCGGAGACGGTCGTGCGGCACATCCACGCCGCCCTGCGCGCGGTGACCGCCGGGCGCGGCCCGGGGGAGGTGCTCGGCGTCGGCGTGGGCGTCGCCGGGATCGTCCAGCAGGGCCGCGACGGCGCCGTGGTGCACGCGCAGACGCTGGGCTGGGATGCCGTACCGCTGCAGAGGCTCCTCGAGCAGGGCACCGAGCTCCCCCTGCACATCGACAACGGCGCCAAGACCCTCGGCCAGGCCGAGATGTGGTTCGGCGCCGGGCGGGGCCGCCGCCACGCCGTCTTCGCGCTGGTCGGCTCGGGCGTCGGGGCCGCCGTGGTGACCGACGGCGCGACCTACCGCGGCGCGTCCAGCAGCGCGGGGGAGTGGGGCCACACGACCCTGGTCTACGGCGGCCGCCCGTGCCGGTGCGGCTCCCGCGGCTGCCTGGAGGCATACGTCGGCGCCGGTTCGGTGCTGCAGCGGTACCGCGAGCAGGCAGGCGCCCGCGAACTGCCCGGCGGCGACGAGGAGACCCGGATCGCCGCCCTGCTCGCCGCGGCCGACGAGCCCGCCACCCGGGCCGTGCTGGACGAGACCGCGGACTACCTCGGCGCCGGCGTGGCCAACCTGGTCAACCTGTTCAACCCCGAGCTGGTCGTCCTGGGCGGCTGGACCGCGACCGCGCTGGCCGCGCTGCTGCCCCGGGTGCGCGAGTCGGCCGCCCGCCACGCCCTGCGCCAGCCCTTCGCCCAGGCCCGCATCGAGCTGGGCCGCCTCGGCGAGGACGCGGTTGCCCTGGGCGCGGCGACGCTGCCGGTCGCCCGCCTGCTCACCGAGGGCGGCGTCGTCTCCTAGCGGTCCTCACCAGGCGCCCGAACGCCTCCACAACAGCACCACCCAGTCGTTCGACCCGTCCGGCGGCTCGGCCGTCACCACGGGCACGGGCGCCGACTCGACGAGGTGCAACAGCGTCCACGCCAGCCCGAAGCAAGTGTCCGGCCCGAAGGCCTCGATCAGGGCCTCCGCCTCCTCCTGCGTGACCGGCTTCGCTATGGCGTGCAGTGCGCGCTCGACGGCCTCGATGACTTCGATGGCCTCATCGCTGTCGTCGCCATCCTCCTCGGATGGCAGCGGCCCGAGTCGCAGGAACTCGCGCACCTCAGCCCTGATCACGCCGGCCATTCTCCCGGAGATGCTGCTCTCCATCGACTCAAGAGCCGACAACTTTTTTTGTCTTGACAGGAGAAGTTGTCGGTGGGTACGGTTTCTGCATGTTCGAAGTGGGAGTCATCGAGGAGGCCGGGGCGGCGGAGGTTGCGCTCGATCCCGTGCGGGCGCGGCTGTTGCGGCTGCTCGCGGAGCCGCACTCCGCCACCGGCCTCGCGGCGATCGTGGGGCTGCCGCGGCAGAAGGTGAACTACCACCTCAAGACGCTCGAGGCGCACGGGCTGGTGGAGCTGGTTGAGGAGCGGCGCAAGGGGAATGTCACCGAGCGGGTGCTGCGGGCCACCGCGGCGTCGTTCGTGATCTCGCCCGTCGCGCTGGCCGCCGTGCAGCCGGATCCCGCCCGGTCGCCCGATCGGCTCTCCGCGCGGTGGTTGCTGGCGCTGGCGGCCCGGCTGGTCAAGGAGACCGGGCAGCTGATCAGCGGGGCGGCCAAGGCCGGCAAGCCGGTGGCCACCTTTGCGCTCGACGGCACCGTGCGGTTCGCCTCGGCGGCCGACCGGGCCGCGTTCGCCCAGGAGCTGACCGCGGCCGTGACCGCGCTGGTCGGCCGTTACCACGACGATCAGGCACCCGGGGGGCGGGAGCACCGGGTCATCATCGCCATCCATCCGAGCATCAGCGACGCCGAGTCCAGCGGTACCGAATCGAAGGGATCCTGACATGTCCGACACGCACGAGTTCGAGCTCGTTCACGACATCGACCTGGCCGCGACGCCCGAGCAGGTGTGGGAGGCCATCGCCACCGGGCCCGGCATCGACTCGTGGTTCATGGGGCGCAACGAGGTCGAGCCGCGGGTCGGCGGGCAGACCAGCATGGCGATGCCGGGGTTCACGGGCACCGGCACGGTCACCGCGTACGAGCCCGGCAGCCGCTTCGCCTACCGCAGCGAGGCCGGTGAGGACGGCACCTTCATGGCCTTCGAGTTCCTCGTCGAGGGGCGCGGCGGGGGCTCCACCGCGCTGCGCCTCGTGCACAGCGGCATCCTGGGCGCGGACTGGGAGTCGGAGTACGACGCGCTCAAGAAGGGCAACCCGCTGTACCTGCGCACCCTGGCCCAGTACCTCGAGCACTTCCCGGGCCGCACCGCCGTGCCGGTCGCCGCGTTCGGGCCGCCGCAGGCCGACCAGGACGCGGTGTGGGCGGCCGTCACCGCGGCGCTGAACCTGCCCAAGGATGTGGCCGAGGGCGACGAGGCCCGCCTGGTCATCGGCGGCGAGGAGATCCGCGGCGTGGTCGACACGGCGCTGGAGCCGAGCTTCCTCGGTGTGCGCACCGGCGACGCGCTGCTGCGCTTCGTGGGCCGCGGCGGCGTGATCCTGACCGGTCACCACCTCTTCGCCGACGTTGAGCAGGCCACGGCCGAGCAGGAGTGGACCGAGTGGCTGGCTGAGCTGTTCAAGTAGGGCGGTCAGGATGGGCCGGGCGCCGTCGCGCCCGGCCCGTCCGCCTGTTGCGGGGGTTGTATCGTGCGCGTCGTGGTCGATGCCGGACAGCAGCGAGCCGTACGGCGAAGTGGGATGCGCGACGTCGCCCAGACGGCCGGCGTCTCCGTCAGCACCGTGGCCAACGTGCTGAACAACCCCGCCGTGGTGGCCCCCGCCACCCGGGAGCGGGTCGAGGAGGCGATGGCCAGCCTCGGCTTCGTGCGCAGCGGCCCGGCCCGCCAGCTGCGCGGCCTGCCCAGCCGCCTGGTCGGCTCGGTCACCCTGGACCAGGCCAACCCGTTCTACGCCGAGCTCAACCGGGGCATCGAGGACCGGCTGGACGAGGCGGGGTGTCTCGTGCTGGCGTGTAGCACCGACATGCAGCCGGAGAAGGAACTGCGGATCCTGAGGCTGCTCGAGGAGCAGTCGCCGCGCGGGCTCATCGTGACCCCGACCGGGGAGAACCTGGCCGAGCTGGCCGCCGTCTCGCGCCGGGGCACGCCGGTCGTCCTCCTCGACGCCGTCCGCGGCGACCTCGACCTGTGCGCGGTCGGGGTCGATCACGAGGCCGGCGGGCGGCTGGCCGGGGAACATCTGCTCGGTCTCGGGCACCGGCGCATCGCGTTCCTGTCCGCCGCCCGCAACGTCGCCCCGGTCCGCGACCGCCGGTCCGGCCTGTGCGCCGCCGTGTCCGAGGCCGGCGCCCCGGCCTTGATCGAGATGCGGATGGGGGTGGGGGACCTGTTCAGCGGTACCGAAGCAGCCGTCTCTGCCTTTCTTGCGCTTGACGATCCGCCGAGCGCGATCGTCTGCCTCAACGACATCGCCGCCGTGGCGATGGTCCGGGCGCTGGAGCGCCGCGGGGTGCGGGTCCCGGGCGACGTGTCGGTGATGGGCTACGACGACGTGCCGTTCGCCGCCCACGTGCAGCCGGCCCTGACCACCATTCGCCGGGCGATCCGCGAGCTGGGGCGGGTGGCCGCCGACCTGCTGCTGGCCGAGGGCACTGCGACGCACCGGCACCAGGAGCTCGTCTTCCCCCCGGAGCTCGTCGTCCGCGCCACGACGGCCCCGCCGCGCGACGGCTCCCGACCGGGTTCAGGACGGCAGTCATAGGATGGCCGGCATGGGTGTGGTGCAGTCGCTGGGGGAGCTTCCGTACGCCGCGTACCTGCGGCAATTCGACGACGAGCGCCTCGAGCACGACGGGGACTACACCGAGGTGCACCTCGACCAGCTGGAGCTGGACGGCGGCGAGGCCACCAGCGCCAAGTTCATCGAGTCGGCGCTCACCCAGGTCACCCTCGCCGAGGTCGGCCTGGAGCGGGTGAGGTTCAGCGACGTCTGGGTCAGCCGCAACCGCTGGGTCGGCGTCAGCCTGGTGGACGCCCAGTGGCTGGACGTGTCCATGTTGGACAGTTCGCTGGCCGGGGTGCAGGCCTACAGCTCCAGGCTCCGGCGGGTCACGTTCCAGCGCTGCAAGATCGACACGCTCAACCTCAGGGGCGCCACGCTGGTTGACGTGGTCTTCGAGGACTGCGAGCTCAACGAGCTCGACTGCGCCGGCGCCGACCTCGCCAACGTCACCTTCCCGGGCACGGCGATCCGCAACGCCCGCATGTCGCAGGTCAAGTGCAAGAAGGTGGACTTCCGCGGGGCGCGGGAGCTCGACGTCGCCGACGGCGCCGACTCGCTCAAGGGAGCGATCGTCGACGAGCGGCAGCTGATGGAGCTGGGCCCCGCGCTCGCCGCGGCCCTCGGCATCCTGGTCAAGTAGCGCCACGACCGCCCTTCCCGCGGAGGTCAGGTAAGCCGGCGGAGGGTCTGCCGTACCGGGAAGCGCTCGATCGTGGTGTCGAAGGACGTCTCGCCCTGGCAGAAGCGCTCGAACATGCGCCAGCCCGGGGGAGTGCGCAGCAGGGTGTGGAACACGGCCGGGTGGCGGGTGAACGCGGCCAGCAGCGTGGTGCCGGCCCGCATCGAGGGGGTCAGGGTCGCGGCGACCTCGCGCTCGTAGCGGGGCAGGTCCCCGTCGGCCGCGGCCGCGCCGGCCAGGGCGCCCGAGCGGACGGCGAAGCTGATGCCCTCGCGGGTCCAGGGCTCGAGCAGCCCGGCGGCGTCGCCGGCCACGATGACGTTGCCGTTGCGCAGCGGCGAGGATTCGGTACGGCACCGCGTCAGGTGCCCCGAGTCGTGCACCGGCTCGATGCCGGTGAGGCCCACGCGATCGATGAAGCTGCGCAGGTAGGCCTTGGTCCGCTCGCCGTTGCCGCGGGCGGCGATGACGCCGACGGTGAGCAGGTCGCCCTTCGGGAACACCCACGCGTACGAGCCCGGCAGCGGGCCCCAGTCCAGCAGCAGCCGGCCGCGCCAGTAGCGCTGCCGGGCCGCGGAGATCGGCACCTCGACCTCCAGGCCCAGGTCGACCTGGCCGTACTCGACGCCGACGTGGCGCGCGGTGATGCCCGACGAGCCGTCGGCGCCGATGACCGTGCGGGCGGTCACCTCGGAGCCGTCGGCCAGGCGGATGCGCACGCCGTCCGGGGTCTGCTCCAGCGAGCGGGCGGCGACCGACTGGCGGACGGTCGCGCCGGCCTTCTCGGCGGCGAGGCGCAGGGCGTCGTCGAATTCGGCGCGGCGGACCATGGTGATCAGCGGGCCGCGGTGCGTGGAGCGGGTGAAGGCCGCGCGGCCGTCGAGGGTGAACCGGGCGCGCTCGACGCGGTCGTCGGCCGGGATCGTGATCCGGTCGGCCACGGCGCTCGTGGTGAAGCCGATCAAACCGCCACCGCACGTCTTGTACCGCGGGTGCTCAGCCTTCTCGATCACGAGCGTGCCGGCGCCGCGGCGCGCCGACTCGTAGGCCGCCGAGAGGCCGGCCGGGCCGCCGCCCACGATCGCCACATCCCAATGCGTCACGCAGAGACCTTAACGGGGCAGGTGAGATTGGACTCGTGTGACCAACACATCAGCCGTACGGGTGAAGGATCTGCTTCACTTCGGATATGTCGGTGATCGACCATCTGATCCACGCGAACGAGCGGTACAGCGAGGCATTCCCCGGGCCGCGGCCCCTGCGGCCGAAGCTACGCCTGGCCGTCGTCTCCTGCATGGACTCGCGGCTGGACCTGTTCGGCGCGCTCGGGCTGGAGATCGGCGACGCGCACCTGATCCGTAACGCGGGCGGGCTGCCGACCGAGGAGGTGCTGCGCTCGCTCGCGATCAGCCAGCGCAAGCTCGGCACCCGGGAGATCGTCCTGATCCACCACACCGAGTGCGGCATGGAGGGCTTCGACGACCCGGAGTTCCGGGCGGAGCTGGCCGCGACGGGCGTGACGCCGGGCTGGGACGTGCCGGGCTTCACCGACCTGCACGACACCATGCGCTCCTCGATCCGGACCGTGCGCGAGTGCCCGTGGCTGCCCCACCGGGAGGACGTGCGCGGGTTCATCTTCGACGTGGCCACCGCGAAGATCGAAGAAGTGGTCTGATCCCAGGGGCCGGACGGAGCCGTCCGCATGGTGGACGCGCGACGGCACCGGCCGGCGAAGCTGCACTGCCCGTAGCCGGCGGGCGTGCGGTGCGTGGCGAAGACCCCGAAACGTGCGTATATCGGGGGTGGCGCCGAGGGATGCGGCCCGTCGTGCGGGGGTGGCGGATGCGGCACGATCGGACCCATGCGATACGGGGGCCGACTCAGCCGCATCGAGTTCACCGCGCTGATCGACCAGCAGGCGAACCGCATCCGGGCCAGCGCCGGGGCACTGCCGCTCTACGGCCCGGCCGGCTCGGGCGGGCCGCGCCGGATCGGCACGTGGGGCTGGGAGGACGAGCGGCTCAACCACGCCGGGCTGCTCTTCGGCGACCCGCACGGCGACGGGCCGTGGATCGAGGTGGTCACCACCGCCGGTCCGCCCATGCCGCTGCTCATCGACCTGCGGGTGGCCGCGGCGGGGGAGGCCCCGGCCGACCGGGCGGCCGCCGAGCGGGCGCTGGCCGCCGCGTCCACGCCGGCCTCGCAGCGGGTGTCCATCGCCGTCGACGGGGTGCCGCGGCAGTTCTCCCGCTGGCCCGATGAGCCGCTCGGCGGCGACGCGCCGGGGCGCGGCTGGCTGGCCATCCTCGACGAGGTGCCCGGGCTCCTGCTGCGCGTCCGCGGGCCCGGCCCGGCCGAGCTGGCCCTGGCCCGCGTCGGGGACATCGAGGCGCACCTGACCGGCACCCGCGCGCACCTGCTGGCCGGGTACGACGCCTACGGCACCGACTGAGGCCCGGGTCTCGACCCGAAACCCCGGGGAGGACCCGGCGGCGGAAGAATGATCCGCATGACGAACCGCGCCGCCCGCTTCCGGGCCCTGCACTCCGCCGCCCGGCCACTTGTCCTCGTCAACGCCTGGGATGCCGCCTCGGCCCGGGTCATCGCCGCGTCGGGGGCGCCGGCCGTGGCGACGACCTCCGCCGGCGTGGCCTGGACGCTCGGCGCGCCGGACGGCGACGCGCTCAGCCGGGACGCGGCCCTGGAGCACCTCGCCCGGATCGTGCACACGGTGCCGGCGCAGCTGCCGGTGACCGCGGACATCGAGTCGGGCTTCGGCGCCACCCCGGCCGACGTGGCGGTCACGATCCGCGGGGTGCTGGAGGCCGGGGCGGTCGGCATCAACATCGAGGACACCGAGCGCGGGTCGGCCACCGGGCTGCGAGCGATCGAGGACCAGCAGGCGCGCATCGCGGCGGCCCGGGCGGCGGCCGACGACGCCGGGGTGGAGCTCTACATCAACGCGCGGGTGGACACGTACTTCCGCGGGGCCCCCGAGGAGACCGTGGGACGGGCCGAGGCGTACCTCGCGGCCGGCGCCACCGGCATCTTCGTGCCCGGCGTCGCGGACTCGGAGACGATCGGGGTGCTGGCCAAGGCGATCAAGGCGCCGCTCAACGTCCTCGCCCGGGCGGGCACCGCGCCGGTCGCCGAGCTGGCCGCGCTGGGGGTTTCCCGGGTCAGTCTCGGCTCCTGGGTGGCCGAGGCCGCGTACGCCCTGACCCACCGGGCCGCCGTCGAGTCCTACACCAGGGGCACCTACACCGAGCTGTCCGGTTCGTACGACTTCGGCGAGCTCAACACCCTCATGTCCTGAGATGGGCGCCGCCGGGCGAACCATCGGATACGTGAGGCCCGGCGCTCCAGCGCCGGGCCTCTTGCGTGATCGCGAACAGCGTCAGCTGCTGGCCGGGCCGATCTCGGCGGCACCCGCGTCGCCGCCGGTCTGCAGCACGGTGCCCCGGGCGAAGGCGGCGTCGAGCCGCTGCTCCAGCGCGTCGAGCTGCGAGAACTCGGCCTGGTGGGAGCTCTGGCTGCCCTCGGCCGCGAAGACGTGGTCGTCCTCCGAGGCGCTGTGGCTGAAGTTGGTGTACTCGTCCGCCTCGTAGTGCACGGCCGGGGTCTGGTCGAACTCCACGTGCGTGCCGTGCTGGTAGTTGGTCGACTCCTGGGCGTGGTGGTCGTTCTCGTAGACGCCGAACTGCGACTGGGCGTCGGCCTCGCTGCCCTGGACCTGGTGGAGCTGGTCGAGCTGGGCGCTCTCCTGGCCGGCCTCGTAGTGGCCGTAGTCCGTGCCGGTGTCGCCGGTCTCGATGGCGTCGCTCATGGGGGTGTTCCTCTCACAAAAGGGGGCTTGCCGTGATGTTCGAAGCTGATGGCGGGAGCGTAATCGCGATCATGAGCCCGCCACTATCCCTCACATGACAGCTGAGCAGCCATTTTTGGTCGCACGCGGCCGCGGGGGCATACTCCTGCGCGTGCTACGACACTGCTGCGACGCGATGCGCGCGCAACTGGAGCTGGCCGGGGTCGCCTACGAGGACCCGTGGGACGACCCGGACGTGGTGGTCGTCTACGTGGCGAAGTTCGACGAGTACGGGCTGCCGATCCGCGACGGCGGGTCGTCGATGGTCGTGATCGGGCACTGCCCGTGGTGCGCGGTGCGGCTGCCGCAGTCGCGGCGGGACGCCTGGTTCGACGAGATGGACCGGCTGGGGCTGGACCCGTGGTCGGACGAGCTTCCCGAGCAGTACCACACCGACGAGTGGTGGGGGCCGCAGGAGGGGGCCCAGCGCGAGCACGTGGAGCCCGAGCGGGTCGTCAGCCCCGTCTGACGAGCTCCACGACCGGGATCGTGCGGTCGGTGCCGGCCTGGTGGTCGGTGAAGAAGGGGTACCGCTCGGCGATCCGGGCGAAGAGGGCGTCCCGGTCGGCGCCGGCCGTCGGGGTCGCCGTCGCCGGGAACTCCTCGCCCTCCATCTCCACGGTGACCGCGGGGCCGGCCTCGAGGTTGCGGTACCAGTCGGGGTGCTTCGGCGCCCCGGCGGCGGAGGCGATGACGAGCAGCCGGTCGTCGAGGCGGACGTACATCATCGGCGTGGTGTACGGCTCGCCGCTGCGCCGCCCGGTCGTGGTGAGCAACAGGAGCGGGCGCCCCTCCAGCTCGCGCCCGGCGGCGCGGAACTCGGCGATGAGCTTCTGGTTCGCGCCCTTGAGGTCGGCCGGCACCTGCGTCATGGCCAAACTCTAGGCCGAAGCGCCGGTCGGCGCGCGCCAACCGCCCTCAGCGGACCGGATCTCGTGCCGGTGCCGGGAGCTCCAGCAGTAGCCGGCGGGCGGTCGAGCCTCGCTACGCCGGCTCCAGCAGCTTCGACTTGCGCACGATCGGCACGGACAGCGTCTTGTAGCCGACCTGCTCGAAGAGCACCACCACGCGGTCGGCCTCGTAGGCCATGACCGTGCCGGTGCCCCACGCCGAGTGCCGCACCTCGCTGGAGACCGGGAACGGCCGCTGCGGGTCAGCCTTCGCCTCGGGCGCGGCGACCGGGGCGGTGCCGGGCCTACGCCACAAGCGCTGGTACCACTTCAGCCTGGGCGCCACCGGATCCACGACCACCGTGCCGCCGGCGCAGTTGTCGCAGTGCGAGCAGGGCCGGTCGGCCTGCTCGCCGAAGTAGGCCAGGAGGGACCTGCCGCGGCAGCCGGCGCTCTCGGCGTACTGGCGCATCATGTCGATCCTGGACCGGCGCAGCGTCTGGTGGCGCTCGAACTGGGCCAGCGCGAGCCGGGCCGCCTCGGCCGGCGGGGGCGCGTAGCGCGGGGCCGACAGCTTGTTGCCCGAGCCCACCTCGACCGCGCCGACCTGCTCCAGCAGGCTCAGCAGCGAGGTGATCCGCCGGGCCGGCAGGCCGCTGCGGGTGGCCAGGCCCGTGCGGGTGATCGGGGCCTCGCGCAGCGCGGCGGCCAGCTGCGTGAGCTCCTTGGCGTCCGGGGCGCCGGTGGCGAAGAACCGCTGCAGGGCCACGTCCTCGGGGCGGAAGAAGAGCGTGGTGCGGGCCGGCCCGCCGTCGCGCCCGGCCCGGCCGATCTCCTGCAGGTAGCTGTCCGGCGAGTCGGGCAGGGCGACGTGGTGCACCCAGCGGATGTTGGGCTTGTCCACGCCCATGCCGAACGCGCTGGTGGCCACCATGACCGGGATCCGGTCGGCCATGAAGTCCTCGTAGCGCCGGTTGCGCTCGCCCGCGGCCAGGCCGGCGTGGAACGCGACGGCCGGGATGCCGCGCTCGGCGAGGCGCTCGGCGTACTGCTCGGCGATCGCGCGCGTCGGGGCGTACACGATCCCGGGCTTCTCCTCCTGCTCGACCTGCGCGACCAGCCGCTGCCGGCGCTGCTCGTCGCTGGTGCAGTGCACGGCGGCGAGCCGCAGGTTGGACCGGTCCAGCCCGGCCACGAGCGTGAACGGGTCGCGCAGCCCGAGGGCGGCGGTGATGTCGGCCCGCACCGGCGGGGAGGCGGTGGCCGTCAGGGCGACGACGGGCGGCCGGCCCAGCTCCCGGATGAGGTGCCCGAGCTGCAGATAGTCGGGGCGGAAGTCGTACCCCCACGCCGACACGCAGTGCGCCTCGTCCACGGCCACGAGGCCGGGGCGCAGCGCCCGCACCTCGGCGAGGCGCTCGGGGTTGCCGAGCTGCTCCGGGGTGATGAAGAGGAACCGGGCGGTCCCGGCGGCGACCGCCTCCAGCGCCTTGCGCTGCTGGGCGGGGGTCTCGGCCGAGCTGATCCGCACCGCCTGGCCCTCGCGGCGGCGGTTGAGCCCGGCGATCTGGTCCTGCTGCAGGGCCAGAAGTGGCGAGATGACGATGGCCGGGCCGCGCATCAGGGTGGCCGGGACCTGGTAGATGGCGGATTTTCCGCCGCCGGTGGGTAACACCACCAGGGCGTCACGCTGCTTGAGCAGGGCGCGCATGGGTGGCAGCTGCCCGGGGCGAAGCTTCTCCCAGCCGAATTCCCGGCGGGCGGCGCGGCGCAGGCGGGGCGCGAGAGGCACAAGACTCATCGGGCGCGACTGTACCGGCGTTCGATCGCTTCGGCGCGTTGAGCGACACGCCGAGCCTTGAGGACTCTCACCGTCTCGCAACCGAGATGCACCCGAAAGTGACGGCGTGCGCACCCTTCGTAGTCGAACGTTCTTCGTGTCAGCAGGTGGACCGCCTGCACGGGGTCCACCCGGACACGAGGGGGAACCGATGACAACGACCCTTGAGGGTGCCACGCTCAAGGTCCAGTTGGAAGGCCGGGAGCTCGAGGACCTCATCCGCGAGCATCTGCCGCTCGTCGGGCATCTGGTCCGCCAGACGCTCGGCCGCCTGCCTGCCCACGTCAGCCGCGAGGACCTGGTGTCCGCCGGCATGGCGGCCCTGGCCGGCGCCGCGAAGGCGTTCGACCCGAGCCGGGGCATCCCGTTCGGCAGCTTCGCCACGACCCGCATCCGCGGGGCGATCCTGGACGAGCTGCGCGGCCTGGACTGGGCGAGCCGATCGGTGCGGGCCAGGGCGAGGCAGGTGGACGCGATGCAACAGGAGCTGACCGCCGCGCTCGGTCGCACTCCGAGCAACCAGGAGCTGGCCGAGGCGCTGGGCGTGAGCGTCGAGGAGCTGCAGGCCATCGACGACGACGTCCAGCGCGCGGCGGTGCTGTCGCTGCAGGGCTTCGCGGCCGGCAGCGCCGAGGACATGGTCCCCGAGCGGGCTGCCGGTCCGGAGGACCTCATCTTGCAGCGGGAGCGCATCGGGTACCTGCACAACGCCGTCGAGGCGCTGCCGGAGCGCCTCGGCAAGGTCGTCAAGGGGTACTTCTTTCAGGAGCGGCCGATGATGGAGATCGCCCACGAGCTCGGCGTCACCGAGTCCCGGGTCTCCCAGCTGCGCGCCGAGGCCCTCATGCTGCTGCGCGACGGCCTCAACACGCACCTCGACCCGGACCTGGTCTCGGCCAGCGACAAGCCGACGGGTTGCGTGGCCCGCCGCCGCGAGGCCTACCACGACAAGATCGCGAACGCCGGCAACCTCAACAGCCGCCTCGCCCAGACCAACTACCACGGCATGCCGTTCGTGCAGACCGGGCGCCACACGTGATGCTCTTGGCACGGCGGCGCCGGCAGGGAGGCCCCCCAGGGCCTCCCGCTTCGCCCAGTCCGGCTCGATGAGGCTTCGCCCTGATCGACCCAGACCAGGCGCTGACGGGAGCAACGGCCCGTCAGTGACGCGGGCCTGAGTCATCAAGGGTTTTCGCCTCCGCATTGGCCAGCACGGCTCGCGCGGAGGCGAGACCGGCCTCGGCGCGGGCCCGCTCGTAGGGCCGGACGTCGGCGCGGCGCAGCACCCCTTCGTGGGTGGTGGCCGCCTCCTCGGCCAGGCCGAGCATCGTCAGCACCTCGCCGAGGTCGTTGGCGACGCTGGTCTCGAAGTGCCCGTCGCCGATCCGCAGCACCTGCCCGTGCGCGGCCCGTACGAGCCGCAGCCCCTCCGCGTGGTGGCCTTGGCGGGCCATGACCTTGCCGTAGGCGGCGAGCGCCTCGGCCGCCCCGGCCCGGTTGCCGTGGCTCAGCTTGAGCTGGATCGACCAGACCAGCAGCAGCCCGGCGGCCGGGCGCTCCCGCTGCGCCTCGACCCGCCCGAGCCAGTCGAGCAGGATGCTGAAGTTGGCCACCGTGCGGCTCAGGCTGGCGCGGACGGCCCGCTCGAGCAGCTCCCAGGCCCGCTCGACCTGGCCCAGCTCCAGCGCGGCAGTACGCGCCGGCGCGCGGCGTGATCCGCGCCGCTACCGTTGCGCGGTCAGCCGGGTCTCGAAGCCGATCCGGTCGCCCCGGTACAGCGATCGCACCTGCTCGATCGGGGTGCCGGACGGATCCCGGCTGAGCCGCTGCATGAGCAGCATGGGCAGGGCCGGGTTGGTCTGCAGCAGCAGCGCCTCCCGCGGGCTGGCCAGCGCGGTCTCGATCCGCTCGGTCGCCTCGGCGAAGACCACGCCCAGCTCGTCCTGCAGGCAGCGGTACAGCGACGCGCTCGGCTCGAGCACGTCGAGCAGCGTCGGGTAGCGCTGCGCCGGCAGGGACGTGGTCTCCAGCCCGAGCGGCTCGCCGTCGGCCAGCAGCACCCGCTCCAGGTGGATGACGGGGGCGCCCGGCTCGATGGCCAGCGCCGCGGCGATCTCGTCGTCGGCCGGGATCTCCTCGAACGCGATGACGGTGCGCGACGGCTGGTGGCCCAGCGCCCGCAGCGACTCGGTGTAGCTGGCCAGCGAGAGCGGGTGGATGAGCTTGGGGTGGGCCACGAACGTCCCGCGGCCCTGCTGTGCGCTGAGCCGCCCCTCGATGACCAGCTCCGAGATGGCCTGGCGGATCGTGGAGCGGGCGACGTTGTATCGGGCGGCGAGGTCCCGCTCCGGCGGTAAGAGCGCCCCGACCTCCAGCCGGGCGATCTCGTCGAGGATCAGTGCCTTCACGGCGTAGTACTTCGGCACCCGCCCGTGAGCGGGAATCCCGGAGCGGTAGGTGGAGGCCGACACCCCTGCCAGCCTAGACGATAACGGACCTATAACAGGTACGAACCTTTTGGCGCTCGTTCCTGCCGCGTTCATGTGCCATCCCTACCTTGACGGCCGTTACCGCATGTCAAGAAGGGTTTGCCGATGAAGATCTCCGTTCGCATCGCGCTCGGGGTGGCCACCGCCGCGGTCTTGCTGGCCGGCGCTACGGCGTGCTCCTCCGACTCGGACTCCTCCGCCTCGTCGGGCGCCTCGGGCGCGGCCTCGACCGGCAAGTTCGCCAAGGACTCCGGCACGCTCGTGTTCGGCGTCGTGCCGGACACGGCCTCCACGCAGCAGAACTACCAGCCGCTGCAGGACTATATCGCCAAGATTTCCGGGCTCAAGGTTGAGTACCGGGAGTCGTCGGACTACGCCGCCCTCATCGAGGCGTCGGTCTCCGGCAAGGTCGACATCGCGAGCTTCTCCGGGTTCACCTACGTGACGGCGAAGAACAACGGCGCCAAGATCACGCCGTTCGCCTCCATCATCACCAAGCAGGGCCAGGAGCCCGGCTACTACTCCGAGGCGATCGCCCCGGCCAACTCCTCCATCAGCAAGATCGAGGACTTCAAGGGCAAGAAGGTCTGCTTCGTCAGCCAAACCTCGACGTCGGGCTACCTGTACCCGAGCTACAACCTGCTCAAGGCCGGCATCGACCCGGCCAAGGACGTGACCCCGGTCTTCGCCGGCAAGCACGACGCGTCGGCGCTCAAGGTGTCGCAGGGCTCCGAGTGCGAGGCCGGCTTCGCCGAGGACGTCGCCGTCGAGGCCCAGCCCGGCCTGAAGGTCATCAACAAGACCTTCGTCATCGGCGCGCCGATGACCGTGTCGGACGCGCTGCCGGCCGACCTCAAGCAGAAGATCATCTCCGGCCTGCAGAACGTCACGATCGACCAGATCAAGGCGGCCGGCATCGCGAACGCGGACTCCGCCAACTTCAAGAAGACCTTCTACGCGCTGGCGCCGGTCGACGACGCGAAGTACGACATCATTCGCGACCTGTGCAAGCAGACCAAGGCCGCGGCCTGCAACGGCTGAGCTAAGGACATTCGACATGACGGTCAGCGACGCGGCACCCGCGGTCGAGGTGCACGGGCTCAGCAAGACCTTCGGGCAGGTCGCCGCCCTGCGGGACGTGTCGCTGACGGTCGGCCGGGGAGAGATCGTCGTCCTACTCGGGCTCTCGGGCTCGGGCAAGACGACGCTCCTGCGGCACATCAACGGACTGGAGACGCCGAGCACCGGCCGGCTCACCGTCCTCGGCGAGGACCTCGCCGGCCTGCGCGGGCGCGACCTGCGCAGGCTGCGCGGCCGCATCGGCATGGTGTTCCAGCAGTTCCACCTGGTCGGCCGGCTGACCGTCCTGGAGAACGTGCTCACCGGGGCGCTGGCCGGCCTGCGCGGGCCGCGCCTCGGCATCGCGTCCTACCCGCGGGAACTGCGCCGCAAGGCGCTGACCCACCTGGACCGGGTCGGCCTGCTGGACAAGAGCTACCAGCGCGCCGACACCCTCTCCGGCGGCCAGCAGCAACGGGTCGCCATCGCCCGGGCCCTCATGCAGGACCCCGAGATCCTGCTCGCCGACGAGCCGGTCGCCTCGCTCGACCCGGAGTCGAGCGACCAGGTGATGGCCCTGCTGCGGGAGATCGCCGCCGAGCGCGGCCTCACCGTGATCTGCAGCCTGCACCAGGTGGAGCTCGCGCTGGCCTGGGGCGAACGGGTCGTCGGCATGCGCAGCGGCGGTGTCGTGCTCGACACGCCGGCCGCCGACCTCACCCGCGAGGCGGCCATGCGGATCTACGGCCGGATGACGGCCTCGCTGGCGGAGGCGCAGTGAGCGCCGTCGACGCCCCCGAGGTCGACCTCGAACGGGCGGTCAGGCGGCCCGGCCCGGCACCGTCCACATTGGTCGCGGCCGGCCTGCTGGTCGCCCTGCTCGTCTTCGCGGTCTGGTCGATCAGCGAGATCGGCTTCACCGCGGAGACGTTCACCGAGAGCATCGACAAGGTCGGACCGTTCCTGGACCGCATGCTCCCGCTGCGTTTCCCGCCGATGGCGGACCTGTTCCGCTCGATCGGCATCACGCTCGGCGTGGTGCTGTGCGGCACGGCGCTCTCCGCGCTGCTGTCGGTGCCGATCGCGTACGTCTCGGCCCGCAACACCAGCCCCGCCCCCTGGCTCGTGCCGATCGGCCGGGCGATCGGCGTCGTCGCCCGCGCGGTGCCCGACGTCGTGCTGGCCATGCTCTTCGTGCTGCTGTTCACGCTCGGCTCGCTGCCGGGCATCCTGGCCATCGCCCTGCACTCGATCGGCATGATCTCCAAGCTCTTCGCCGACGCCATCGAGCAGATCGACGAGGGACCCCGGCACGCGATCCGGGCCACCGGCGCCTCGCGGGCCCAGGAGTTCTGGTCCGGGATCTTCCCCCAGGTGCTGCCCTCCTGGATCGCCACCACGCTGCACCGCGCCGACATCAACCTGCGCGGCTCGGTGCTGCTCGGCTACGCCGGCATCATCGGCCTCGGCTACGACCTGCGCCTGTCCCTGGAGTCGCTGAACTACCACAAGGCGATGGCCTTCGCGCTCGTCATCTTCCTGCTCTGCGTGCTCTTCGAGGTCATCTCGACCGCGATCCGGGCCCAGCTGCTCGGCGGCTCCGCCAGGAAGGGCCGCGCCTCCGTCGGCAAGGACCGCCCCGCGCTGAGCGTCGAGGCCGCGCTGCGCCGGCCGTGGACCGGCGACCGCATCCGGTCGATGGTCTCGATCGTCGCCGCGGTGGCCGCGCTCGTCGGCGCGGTCGTGATCTCCGAGGCGCACTGGCTGGACCTGTTCAGCTTCTACAAGCAGGTCCCGCTCCTGGTCGACCGCGCCTGGCCGCCGTCGATCGAGCCGCGCACCTGGTCCAACGTCTTCGACGCGCTCACCGTCACGCTGGAGATCGCGGCCGCCGCCACCCTGCTGAGCCTGGTCGCCTCGCTGCTCGTGGGCCCGCTGGCGGCCCGCAACGCCGCACCCAGCGGCGCGGTCCGGGCGGCCTCCCGCCTGCTGCTGCTGATCGTCCGCTCGATCCCCGAGCTCATCCTCGCGATCGTGCTGATCATCATCTCGGGGCTGGGTCCGCAGGCCGGTACCATCGCGCTCGCCTTCGTCGGGATCGGCCTGCTCGGCAAGCTCATCGCGGACTCGCTGGAGGAGACGCCGATGGGCCCGCAGCTGGCCGTGCGCTCCGTCGGGGGCACCCGCACGCAGGTCTTCTTCTCGGCCACCGCACGGCTGAGCGTGCCGGCCCTGGTCGGCCACACGCTGTACCTCTTCGACAGCAACATCCGCTCGGCGACCGTCCTGGGCATCGTGGCGGCCGGCGGCATCGGCTACTACCTGGTCGACGCCACCCGGGTGTCGCGCTACGACCAGGTCACCGCGTTCGTCATCGTGCTCGTGCTGGCCGTGCTGGTCGTCGAGGCGATCTCCGCGATCATCCGGCGGGCCCTGCGGTGACGGTGCACTACGCCCGCTGGGACGGCCTCGGCGCGCCCTTCGCGCTGGTCCCGGCGGGCGCGCCGCCCGTCCTGGCCGACGGCGACCTGCTCGTGGAGATCGAGCTGGCCACGATCTGCGGCAGTGACCTGCACACCGTGGCCGGCCACCGCCCCGCCCCCGCGCCGACGGTCCTCGGCCACGAGCAGGTCGGCCGGGTCGTCGCCGGCGGTCCGGGGGAGCGGGTCGTCTGGTCGGTGACCGTCTCCTGCGGCGACTGCGAGCGCTGCGCCCGCGGCCTCACCCAGAAGTGCCTGCGCCTGCGCAAGTTCGGCCACGAGCCGCTGGCCGCCGGCTGGACCCTCAGCGGCGGGTTCGCCACCCACGCCGTCCTGCCGCGCGGGACGACGGTCGTGCCGGTCCCCGAGGACCTGCCCGCGGAGGTGGCCGCGCCCGCGTCGTGCGCGACCGCCACCGTTGCCGCGATGCTGGATGCGGTACCGCCCGTGGCCGGCCGCAGGGTCCTGATCACCGGGGCCGGCATGCTGGGCGTGACCGCCTCCGCCATGGCCGCCTCGGCCGGCGCCGAGGTGACGGTGTGCGACCCCGACCCGGCCCGGCGCGCCCTGGCCACCCGCTTCGGGGCCGCTTCGGCCGTCGCCCCCGACGAGCTGCCGGCCGGCGTCGACGTGGCGCTGGAGCTGTCCGGCGCGGCCCGGGCCGTCTCCGGCTGCCTCGACGCGCTGGCCGTCGGTGGCCACGCGGTGCTGGCCGGCTCGGTCTCGCCGGGCCCGTCCGTCCCGCTCGACCCGCAGCGGCTGGTGCGCGGCCTGCTGAGCGTGACCGGCGTGCACAACTACCGCGCGGAGCACCTGCGCCGGGCCGTGGACTTCCTGGCTGCCGCTCATGGGCGGTACCCCTTCGCCGAGCTGGTGGGGGACCGCTTCGGCCTGGCCGAGCTCGACCAGGCCTTCGCTGCCGCCGCCGGCTCGACCGCCCTTCGCCAGGCGGTCGTCCCCGTAGCCACGCGGTGACCGGGCCTTCGCGGCCACCGGCTGCCCTTCGCCAGGCGGTCGTCCCCGTAGCCACGCGGTGACCGGGCCTTCGTGGCCACCGGCTGCCCTTCGCCAGGCGGTCGTCCCCCGTAGCGGCACGGTGACCGGGCCTTCGCGGCCGCCGCTAGCTCGACCGCCCTTCGACCGGCAGTCGTCCCCGTAGCCACACGGTGATCGGGATCGCGGCCAGCCCGGCGGCGACGTCAAGCACGGTCCGCACGGCCGCGGTGACCATGCCCGCCGGCTCCGGCCAGCTCATCCACGCGGCCTGGGCGAGCAGCAGCATCGGCGTGAGCAGGATCAGCAGCGGCCAGAAGGCCCTGCGGTCGCGGCGGGCGAGGAAGACCACGCCGGCCCCCGCGCCCACGAGGGCGATCAGGGTGGCCGTGTACTCCAGCGCGGGCCGCGCGCTGTAGTAGTACGGCATCCGCGCGACCAGGACGGCCAGCCCGGCGCCGGCGAGCGCCCCGGCCGCGGTCACGAGCCTTCGCCTCGCGGGGATCCCGAGCGCGACGATGCCGAGCGCCGCCTGCGGGACCAGGACGAACAGCGGTGGCCGGACGTAGGGCGTGAGCGGCGTGGCCACCACGACGCCCACGGTGACCGCAAGGGCGAGCCACACCGCCGGGCGGGCCAGCCCGAAGAGCAGGCCGATCGGTGGCAGCAGCCAGGCCAGCCAGACGAACCCGCCGAGCGTGACGAACGGTCCCGGATGGGCGAAGGGGAGGTAGGGGTCCAGCCGGGCGTCCTCGATCCGCAGGAACGCTCCGGCCATGATCGCGGCACCCATGATGGCCAGCCCGGCGGCGAAGGGCAGCGCGTCCGCGAGCCCGCTCGCCCGGTGCTCCCGCAGGCACTGGCGCAGGCCGCTGCGGACCAGGTCGAGCACGTCGCTGGGGCGGGGGCGGCGCTGGCCGGGCCGGGCCAGGTCGAGGTACATGTCGACGAGCTCGTCGCCGCGCTCGGCGCGGTAGGCCGGTGGGTACCAGCGGAGCAACCTGACGTACCGATCCCGCAGGCTTTTCATGCAAACCCCAGCTCTCGGGCCGCGAGCCGCTGGGCCGCCGCCTCGACGCCGACCCGCCGCCGCTCGGTCTCGTCCCGCAGGGCGCCCGCCCCCGCGTCGGTGATCCGGTAGTAGCGCCGGGCCCGCCCGTCGACGATCTCCTGCCGGTCGGGCGTGACCAGCCCCTCGTCGGTGAGCCGGTCGAGCGCCCCGTAGAGCGTCCCCGGCCGCAGCTCGACCAGCCCACCGGACAGCTGCGCCACGTCCTTGATCAGCCCATAACCATGCATCGGCTCCCGCGCGAGCGCGGTGAGGATCAGGAACGTCGGTTCCCGCATCGACCCACTCATGCCGACAATATATCGGTAACGAAGATATCTTGTCATCCATCGTGGGTTGCTCGTCCCGGAGTTGCAAGATCGTGGCGATCGCCGGGCTGGCGGCGTCCGCTGTGGACTCCCGCGTAGCCGGGGACGGCGCGGCCGCCGCGCTGATCGTCGCGATCCGCAACGACGGCAGCCGCGGCCATACCGCCGCCCGCGTGCGGGACATCGCCCGGTGCAGTTCGCGTTCTCGCTGGGAGAGCGGGCAGCGATGCTGCGCAGCGGCCGAGCCGACGTGGCCCTGCTGCACCATCCGCAGAACGACCTGCGAGGGCTGGCAAGCGAGGCGCTCAGCGTGGAGCGGCGGGTGGTCGCACTGGCCGAGGGACACCCGTTGGCGACCCGTGACAGCGTGTGCCTGGCGGACCTGGCCGGCGAGACGGTACCGCAGTGGCCGGAGGCGGCCGACCTCGGCCCGGGGCCGGTGGTGCGCGACGCCGGCGAGCTTATGCAGCTCGTCGTGCTGGGACGGGCGGTGGCACTGGTCGGCGAGTCGGCGGTGGACCGGCCGTACCGCGGCGTGACGTACCGTCCGGTGCGGGACGCCCCGCCCGCGACGCTGGTCGTGGCGTGGCCGGAGGGCAGCCAGTCACGGCATGTCGCGGCCTTCGTCCGGGCCGCCCGCACCGCTGTGGACGACTGCACCCGCGGCTGACGGTTGCGTCGATTCGGATGGCCCGGCGGGCGGTGGGTACCCTGTTCCAACGCACGCGGTTGCGCGACGCGGCCGAACGGGCCGAGGCCCAGTTCCGCTACCAGCAACAGGGCGCGATCAACCGCGCCGCGGATTCGGGCTATCCGAAGGCGTACCGGGAGATGCCGGGGATCGCCGACGATGCGTTCTGCCTCGAGCGGTACGACGGCCGCGCCTACTTCGTCGACTGCACGGTTCGCGACAGCAACGTGATCCTGGAGCTCACCGCCGAGTGGGACGACAGCACCGGACAGGTGGGCATGCGCGACGCCGTCGCGCAGGCCCTGACGACGTTCGCGCCGACGGCGCAGCGCCTCATGACCGACCTGGTGGGCCGGCTCTGAGCGACCTACCTGGCTGCCGTCCAATCGGGAGCCTGGACCCGTCCCCGAATTTCTGCGGACCCACCGCCCCGAGGGGCAACGCCCGATCAGGCACAGATGTCGAGTTGCATGGCCCAAGGTGCACCCCGAACTCGCCGACAAGGATCAAGGGAAAAGCGATCCGGATGGGCCCCGAAGTCGCGTTCGCTCCGGAATTGTCCATGTTGTTGTGCAGCGTCTAACGATCATTTGAAATAGATACAATCCAGCCGTGAAGCTCGCGGACGTTGTGCTCAGACCGGCGACCGTCGCCGACGTGTGGTTGTTCGAGCGGCAAGCCGATGAACCCGACGCCGCGGGCACGTTCAACTGGTCGGGCTATCGGGACATTGCGGGCACCCGTCGCCGGCTTGAGGAGAACCGACTGATCGGACCGGACAATGGGTGCCTGCTCGTCGTCCACGAAGACAAGATCGCCGGTTCCGTGGTGTGGAGTAAGTTCACCTACGGCATGCCGACATGGTGCTGCTGGAACATCGGCATCTCACTGCTTCCCGAGTTCCGTGGCAAGGGATACGGCACCCAGGCCCAGCGGTTGCTGGTGTCGTACCTGTTCGACACCAGCCCATTCGAGCGCATCGAGGCGTACACCGACGTGGAGAACATCGCCGAGCAGCGGGCGCTGGACAAGGCCGGTTTCAAGTTGGAGGGGACGATCCGCTCGGCCCAGTTCCGGCAGGGCAGGTGGTGCGACCTGTTCCTCTACTCCGTGCTGCGAGACGAGTTCAAGGCGATGGCGAGTGCCTCGGCGCCTCGAACGTAGCCGACACGGATCCACGTGATGCTCCCCTGACGGGGGCGTCGGACGGCAGCACGCTCGCACATTTCCGCACGCCGCCCTGCGCGGCCTGCCTCAGCGGTGCGCGTGCAGCGCCTGCCAGGGGAACGCCGCGGCCAGCGCGGCCAGGTTCTGCGCGTAGGTGCGCTCCACGTCCGGGCCGGCGCCGGGCGCACCGACGGCGTACAGGCACTCGCCCTCGACCCACCACGACCGGGGCAGGCGCAGCTCGCTCGCCGCGGCGCGTACCGGCGACTCGGCGATGATCCGAGCGGCGTCCGGGTCGGCCGCGTGCTCCTGCGGTGCCCCGGCGGCCTGGGCCCCGAACATGGCGTCGAGCGTCCCGTCGAGGCTCGTCGCCGGGCGGAAGTACGTCGAGGCCAGGAAGGGCAGCGCCATGGGCAGCCGCACCACCCACACCGTCTGCACCGGATCGGCGATCCGCGGCGTACGCCGCCAGCGGTCGAACACCAGCACCGGCAACGCGTCGACGGTGCCGTGTACCGCGTCAGCCCCGGTCGTCGTGGTCGCGTTGCCGGGCACCCCGAGCAGCCGCGCCGCGGTGCGCGGCCCGGCCACCGGAACGCTGACCTGCGCCGCGTACTGCCACGCCGCCTTCGCCGCCATCCGCCTGCGCCCCGCGGCCGGCCGCCGAGCCGGCAGCCGCACGTACATGGCCTGCCAGGCGGCCAGGACCGCCCCCTCGACGGCCAGCACGGCGACCGCGACGACGGCCCAGTTGAACTGGTCGAGGAGCTTGATGGCGACCGACAGTACGACGATCCCGGTGACCACGAGGAACGCGTACCCGACCTTCACCAGCCGGTGGTCGACGGCGAACCCCAGCCCGATCAGCAGGGCGGCCACGAGCATCGGCGCGATGATCGCGGCGACGGGCCCCGGCAGCCCGGCCTTCCACAGCCCGAACCCCAGCCCCAGCGAGGCGAACAGCCCGAGCACGACCGAGACCAGCGCCAGCGGCCGGTCCTCGATGCCGGTCTCCTTCTCCGGCTTGAGCCGGTCGAGCGCGAACGTGCCCTCGCGAACCGGCCGCCCGAGCGCGCCCAACTGCTGGCGCAGCTGCGTGAACAGCGGGTCCGCCCCGTCCTTGCCGTGCCCCTCGACGGTGACGCTGCGCCCGTCGAACAGCACGACGTCGGCCGAGGCCTCCTTCGTCCCGCGCGTGGCCACGTACAGCGTGTCGATGTCGGCCCACCGGGCTGCGCTCGGCCGCCCCCGCCCGGCCCACACGATCCCCTCGTCGAAGGCGTAGAGCGAGGCGGAGCCCTTGAACAGCATGTAGAAGGTCAGCAGCACGACCCCGATGGCGGCCAGCACGGCCAGCACGGCCACCAGCGCCAGCGGCTTCACCTGCCAGGACTTGGGCAGCGCGTTGATGAGCGCGGCCACCCCGAACAGCCCGCCCCCGATGATCGCCCCCGTCGCCAGCGTCGCGACCGCACCGCTGCCCGCGCGCCCGCCCGTGGGCGCACCCAGCCGCATGTCCGACGCAAGCTGTACAACCTTCGCCGGCGGCGCGACGAGCACAGCCTGCGACCCGGAAGATGCCGTCATGATGCCCCCGTGCAGTTCGATCGATGCTGATGGCCCGGCCATGTTAGGCCACGCCGGCCCGCCCTCACACCCCGTCCGCGATGAGCTCGCTGTTCTCGCGGGTACGGCGGCGCTCATGTGGTGCGGGGATCAGCAGGCGCTGCTCTCGGAGCTGCAGCCGCGACGTTCAGGACTGGGCTCGGGTCATCCGCCTTCGTGGGCACCTTCGGCTGCGGGCACTCACGTAGGCATCCATAAGGGGCAATGACCTTGCAAAGGTGCGCGAATCAGCCCGTGATTCCAGGGTTTGGCCAAAAGGCGAGCAGCGTGTCGGCACGCTCAAGGCGACGCGTCGCCCCAGCGGCGGAGACCTTGCCGCAGCTGTAGTCGACCCGAACGACCGCATGAGTGCCATCGGGGTAGCCAAGGGCGATCTGATACTGGTCGTGGCCCATCAGCCCGCATCCGACAACAGTCCCCGAGTCGAATGCAATCAGCCTGTTCAGGTACTCCGTGACCCGATCCGGACTCGCGGCAGCCGACAGACTGCGCCGCAATTGGAACGTGCCTACGTTGTCTCCCGTGCCGAACGGGTAGACGCATAGCAACGCCGTGTCAGCACCGGCTGGTACCAGTTCGCCGCTCCTGTCGGAGGACGGGCCGGACGACTCAGTGAACGTCTGCGGGCACTCAGCCGGCCCGGGTGCTGCGGAAGGACCGCGATCTTCTTTCCCGCCACACGCCGACGTCGACAACACCAGTGCGGTCGCGATCAACACCAAGGCCACGTGACGCACGTTCAACACTTACTCCCTTTAGAGTCTTGTCGCCGCAGATGACGCCACTTTTCGATGTCTTGGTTGCAATGGCTGGGCACGAACACGAGCTGCGCCGGCGGATCTCGGTCGACGTGCCCGAAGTGCTGCGCCTCGACCAGTGGCATCATCCCGATGTCGAGCCGCCCAGCCAGTCCGAAACCTTCCGCCACATCGCCGATGTCCTGGCAACGGGCGATATCGATCGGTACGCACCCAGCAAGCCGCCCAACACGCATTGGTCCAACTGGCCGGAATCGGGAAGTCTGTAACCAGACCAGACCAGCCGTCAACTTGACACTGAAGTCGCGCGAGGCAGAACTGGTACAGCGCCCCAGCCTGGGTCGGCGAGCAGCGCTCTAGCGACCGAGGCTGACTCTGGGCCTCGTCTGGTAAGGGACATGCGGTTGTGACGGGCTCAAACTGGCCCACATGGGTTGGTCGCACATGGCGGCGGACTTTCGTCACCGTGGGCGCGGCCCTGGTGGTGGCGGTCGTCGGCATCGCTTGGAGCCAGTGCCTGGTGCACATCGGCGACAGGCGGGTCCGGGAGGGCCGTCCCGTCCCCGCGCTCGTCGCCGACGTGCATGCGACCAGGTGGGGCAAGCTCGGCAGCGAGGCGGTCCAAGCCTTCGTCACGTACGAGGTGGACGGCCGACGGTATGACGCGGGGCTGTCCGGATACGACGGCCTGGCGAAGGGCGACGTCGTGACCCTGTACGTCGAGCGAGGTCTACATGCCGAAACCCGTTGCGGGGCAACGGTTCGAGGTTCATTGGGGTGCGCCGCCGTACGTGGCCGTTCGCCCCGGTGGACCCCCGGATTGACCCTTGACGCCGCCCGGAACGGCTGAGGCAAGCCACATCCGGACGGTTGTCAACGTGACCCACTTTGAAGCGTGGGCACCTTCCCGCGTGGATTCAGGCCAGGCGTATTGGCCTTTGCGGCGCCCGCCGGCCAAGGCGCGGCCGGGCCGTTTCGTGTCGGCTGGAAATTCGTGGCGTTGCCCGGCGAACTCGACGACCCGGTGCGGCAAGTACAGGGCAGCAGCAAGCGGCCGGAGGAGGGATCATGAGCGGTCCGACGCGCGTCCGCGGTGTGCGAGCGCCGCGGTGATGGCGGAACCGCGGGCCGCGGTGCCCGACGCCAGGCCGGAGACCGACGCCGCGATCGTCGCGCGGTCCCGGACCGAACCCGAGCGGTTCGGCGAGATCTACGACCGCTACGCCGACGCGGTGCACCGCTACCTCGCCCGCCGGGCGGGCCCGGCGCTCGCCGACGACCTGACGGCCGAGACGTTCCTGGCCGCCTTCCGCGGCCGGCACGGCTACGACCCGCAGGCCGAGCGCGCGCTGCCGTGGCTGTACGGCATCGCCACCAACCTGCTGCGCCGCCACGCCCGCGCGGAGCGCGCCCAGTACCGCGCGTGGGCCCGCACCGGCGCCGACCCGGTCGTCGCGGACAACCACGCCGACGCCGTCGCGGCCGGCGTCACCGCCGAGGCAACCGTCCGGCGGCTGGCCGGCGCGCTGGCCGGGCTCACCGCGCGGGAGCGCGACGTGCTGCTGCTGGTCGTCTGGGGCGCCCTGACCTACGAGGAGACCGCGGCGGCGCTCGACGTGCCGGTCGGCACCGTGCGCTCCCGTCTCAACCGCGCCCGCCGGCGGCTGCGCGACGCGCTAGGCGGTATCGATCCCAGCGAGGAGTCACAGACATGAACGAACTCGACGAGCTGGCGCGCGTCCGGGCCGGCGTCGCGCCGATGTCCGCGCACGCCCGCAACGCCGCCCGACTCCGACTCGCCGACGCGATGGCGGGCGAGGGCCCGCGGATCCTGCACCGGCCGGTTGAGCGCCGGCGGCTGGCGATCGGGCTGGCCTTCGGTGTGACCCTGACCGCCACCGCGGCCGGCGCCCTCGTGCTGCCCCGGCCCGGCACCGACCGCCCGTCCGGCGCGGCCGGCTCCGAGTCCGGGTCGGAGCAGGTGCCGCGCCCGGACCAGTACGTGTTCACGGAGACCCGGAACTCGTCACCCACGCCGGGCCCGGACTACCACGTCTGGTCCTGGATGGCGGCCGACGGCACCCGGCCGGGCCGCGTGCGCTCGGTCAAAGAGTCGCCGTCCTGTCGCCCGGCCTCGTCGGGATCGCCCGCGGCTCCGTCCGGTGCGGCCGCCGGGGCCAGCACCAAGGCGGGCTGGTCGCGTGACGGGTGCAGCTGGGAGGACGAACTGCCGGTCTACGATCCGAAGGCTGGCCTGGCGTCCGCGCCGTACACGGTGTTGGCGCAGCTCCCGACCGATCCGAGCCTGCTCGCCGCCCTACAGGCCGACCCCTCCATCAGGGTGAGCACCTCGAAGGCGCCGGGCGCCGGCGGCCCGGTGGTGACCCGCGAGGCCGCGCTGTGGGAGGTGCTGCGGTCGCTGGCCGGCCGCCTGCCGGCCGCCCAGCGGGTCGCGCTGTTCCGGGCGCTGAGCGCCATGCGCGGCGTCAGCATCCATTCCGGCATCGCGGACGCGATCGGCCGCAAGGGCGTGGGTTTCGGCGTGGACGACGAACGCCTCGGCCGGGTCGTGCTGATCTTCGACCAGAACGGCTTGCGGTACCTCGGCGAGGCCATCCTCGACCACGACGGCCGCACCCAGTACAGCGGCACGCTCCTGCGGACCGTCGTTGTCGACCGCATCGGACAGCTGCCGTCCTGACCCCCGCCCGGAGCACCGCCTGTCAGGGGGACTGCACCCGAGGCAGCCCGACGTGGACGGCGATGGATGCCGTGCTAGGCCAGGACGACCGCCTGGGCCCGGTCGGGTTCGGGAACCCGCACGGCCTTGACCAGCAGCCACGCGATGAACGATAGTTCTGCGACCGCTGCGGGGGTCATGACGAACGGTGAGATGGTTGCGCCGAGGTCGGGGGCAAGGAAGCGCACGAACACGTCCGCGAGGTGGCCGAAGCATCCGATCACCAGCAGGACGCCCAACGCCTTGGGGAAGTAGCCCGACTTGACGACCAGGTAGCCCAGCGGCAGGAGCCACAGGCCGAAGTACGTCTGGGCAATGAGGTACCCGTCGTGTTGCATGTCAACGAACAGCATCGCTAGCTGGTCGGAACCTGCCGGGCCGAAGGTGGCGGTGTAGTCCTGGCCGGTGGCGATCGTCAGCGCCGCTTTCTGGTTGAGCAGGTTCAGGCTCTGGATCGCGACGCTGACCGCGACGAGGGTGACCATCGCGGCGGCAGCCATGTGGTTGACGTGCTTGAGCAGCATGTACAGGGCCATGCCCGTCAGCAGAAAGACCGTAGCCCCCACCAACTCGCTGACGAAGCCGATGCGAAACAGGGTGGCCGAGGTGTCGATGTTGTCGGCCGTGGTCGCTGCGTCCCCTGACTCGACGATGCGTGTGTTCACCAGTCCGGCGAAGATGGTGAACACGGCGACGATCAGATACAGGGATCCCGCGATCCTCGCGAGCGCCTTCGGTGCGGTCACGAGCGGACGCTTACGCCGGACCGTCGGCGTGGGCAAGGGCTGATGGGGTCAGCCGGCCGACGATGGCCGGGGCCTCTTGGACAAGGGCGTCGTTCTCCACCGCCTCGACCATGAAACGGGCGTAGTCCACGCGACGGGTCAGGTTGCTCGCGAGGACAGGGTCGCCGACGTGCCGGCTCCATACCGGCAGGCCCTGACTGTCCCCCTCCTCTAGGTCACTGCCACGCACGACCGTCCAGTTGGTGTTACTGGCAAAGATCCTCCGGCACGCCTCCACCTGGTCGTCCACGTCCACGACACGGGCGAGCTTCGCCAGCCGCCCGAACACGGCCGCGTAAGCCTTGAACTTCCGGGTGTACACGTCCTTCCCATCGCGAGTGATGTGCCAGCCGCAGGAGAACACCAAACGGGCGCTCGGACGTGCGTGGTCGAGCACAGCCTGGGCTGTACCGGAGGCATAGTGGTTCGTGCCCCACGGCACCAGCACCGTGAGCACGGCGTCGCATTCGTGCACCGCCCGTGCGACGACCGCGCGGTCGTCGGTCGGTCCAGGGATCACCGTGATCCGTCCCTCGAACTCGGCGAGCTTGCTCACGCTCTGCTCTCGGCACACACCCACGATTTCGTAGCCGCGGTCCAACGCGTGCTGCACCATGTAGCGCCCGAGCTTCCCGGACGCGCCGACGATGCACATCCTCTTCCCCGTGCCCGGCTTTTTGGCTCCGTCCAAACCGATCGGTTCCATGGCCCTCTCCTCAGCTCGCCGTCACCTCGACCCTTACGCTGTAAGGTACAACCTTGCGGCGTAAGGTTGTCAAGCCGTCCAAGCGACCCGGACAGGAGGACCTCGTGGCCACGGAGCCAGCCGACACGCATCGCCGCAACGCGCTCAGCAAGGAGTTGGTGCTTCGCACGGCGGTCGCGATGGCCGACGAGGCCGGCACCGGTGCGCCGAGCATGCGCCGGCTCGCCGAGCGGCTCGGCGTCGAGGCCATGTCGCTGTACCACCACTTCCGCAACAAGGATGTGATCCTCGACAGCATGATCGACCTCGTCTTCGGCGAGATCGAGCTCCCGTCGGACGACGTCGACTGGCGGACCGCGATGCGACGGCGGGCAGTCTCGATGCGTGACGCGCTGACCCGCCACCCCTGGGCGATCCGACTGATGGACTCACGGACAAACCCTGGCCACGCGACGCTGCGCCACCACAACGCGGCAATCGGCTGCCTACGGGCGGGCGGCTTCTCGATCGCTGGCGCGGCCCACGCGTTCTCGGTACTAGACAGCTACATCTACGGATTCACGCTCCAGGAGCTCAGCCTGCCCTTTACGTCATCCGCCGACCTCGAGGACGTGGCGGGATCGATTCTGCAACAGCTGCCCCGCGACGAGTTCCCGCACCTCACCGAGATGATCGCCGACCGCGCCCTGAAACCTGGTTACGCGTACACCGAGGAGTTCGACATCGGACTCGACCTGATCCTCGACGGACTGCAGCGACAGCGCGGACGCTGGCTGTAGCCCGTCGGCAAAACGAGCCCGGAACAACGGGGTCAGTTTTCACACGGAGCCGACACCGCGCAACGAGCACCGGGTCTCCCCGCAACGAACGCCTGTCCGGTCGCGGATAATCGCCCGCCCACTGCACACACCACAAACGCCGGGCGGCTGTTCCGGGTCATGGCCGCTCGCCGCTCCGACCGGCGGCCGTTCGCAGACCAACCGGTCCCCGCCGAAGCCCTCGACGGGCTACGGTCGGCCGCCGACGCCAACGGCGCCCAACTGCACCTACCCGCGCCGGCGATCTGGTCGACGTCACCGCCGCCGCTGGCCGGGCGGCAAAGGTGGAACTGGCCGACCCCGCATACCGGAGCGACCGGCGCGATCAACCCCTACTTGTGCCGCGCGTACTCGGCGATCTCGCCGAAGTCCAGGGCCACGCACTCCTCATCGCCGACCACCTCAGCGTCGTGGCCGGGCAGGATCGACGCCACCTCGCCAGGCGTGAGCTCCTGCTCGCTGCCATCGTTCATGTGGATACGCATGCGCCCCTGGAGCACGTACATCAGATGCGAAAACTCACAGGACTCCGTGCCCGCGATGGGTTTGACGTTGTTCGACCAGCGCCAGCCCGGTTCGAAGTGCCCACACTCCACCGTCTTGCCGGCCACGGTCACCATGTCGGCGTACCCCTTGCCCTCGAAGGGCCGCGTCTCGTCCGGCTTGTCGAAGGTCTTTACCTCGACGCTCACGACAACCACCCCCTTCTTCGGACCGTAACGCCTAGTCAGGCAGGGGTGTCAAGTCTTCGTCACCGAACCACTGCAGATCGTGTCCGCGAGGGCCGGGGGACAGACCGCTCAACCGGGCTGGAGTGGTCTCTTTCCCACTGATCTTGCCGCGCGTCCCTGGGGTGGCCCCCGCCCAGGCGCAGGTCAGGGCCCGCTGTCTGGGGAGGGCAGAGCACCGGGGCCGCGCCAACGTCGCCGCGGTGCCGCCGATCATGGAGAAGCTGCCCTGGTTTGATCTCAACTCGGGTCACCTTCTCCTTGATCGACGAGGTTGACAGACACGCCGATCACTGTTCGCTTCGGTGACCCCCTGTTAGCCCCCTCGTCGGGGAAGGCTGCAACAGGCCATCGCGTAGGCGGTACGGAATCTCTTGTCAGGTGTGTTTACGGAAGGTCAGCGGATAGGCGCATGACGGCAACCTGGCTGCCGTAGCCTACGGCGAGGTGGCCGTCTGGCAGCAGAGATAGCGCGTACACCTCCCCTGGCGTCTCGGTGTGGCCCACCTGCTCACTCGTCGTGGGGTCCCACAACCGCACCGTTTCGTCGTAACTGCCGGAGGCCAACAGCGTCCGCCCGCCCGGCAGCGACACCGCCGCCACCGAAACGACCCCGTCGGTGTGGCCGGTCAGCGGCGCACCCACCGGCTCACCAGTACCGGGATCCCACAGTTGCACCGTGCAGTCCAAACTGCCGGAGGCCAACAGCGTCCGCCCGTCCGGCAGCGACACCGCCGCCGCCGAAACGACCCAGTCGGTGTGGCCGGTCAGCGGCACACCCACCGGCTCACCGGTACCGGGATCCCACAACCGCACCGTGTGATCCTGGCTGCCGGAGGCCAGCAACGTCCGCCCATCCGGCAGCGGCACCGCCGCCACCGCCGCGACCCCGTGAGTGTGGCCGGTCAGCGGCACACCCACCGGCTCACCGGTACCGGGATCCCACAACCGCACCGTGTGATCCTGGCTGCCGGAGGCCAACAGCGTCCGCCCATCCGGCAGCGGAACCGTCGCCACCGAACGGACCCCGCCGGTGTGGCCGGCCAGCGGCGCACCCACCGGCTCACCATTGCCGGGATCCCACAACCGCACCGTGCCGTCCCGGCCGCTAGAGGCCAACAGCGTCCGCCCGTCCGGGAGCGGAACCGTCGCCACCGATCGGACCCCGCCGGTGTGGCCGGTCAGCGGCGCACCCACCGGCTTACCGGTACTGGGATTCCACAACCGCACCGTGCCGTCCCGGCTGCCGGAGGCCAACAGCATTGATCCGTCCGGCAGCGGCACCGCCGCCACCGAACGGACCCCGCCGGTGTGGCCGGTCAGCGGCGCACCCACCTGGTCATCGATGGTGGGGTCCCACAACCGCACCGTGCCGTCGCCGTCGCCGGAGGCCAGCAGCATCGACCCGTCCGGGAGCGACACCGCCGCCACCGAAACGACCCAGTCGGTGTGGCCGGTCAGCGGCATACCCACCGGTTCACCCGTGCAGGGATCCCACAACCGCACCGTGCCGTCGCCGCTGCCGGAGGCCAGCAGTTTCGACCCGCCCGGCAGCGGCACCGCCGCCACCGCTGCGACCCCGTTGGTGTGGCCGGTCAGCGGCATACCCACCGGTTCACCCGTGCTGGGATCCCACAACCGCACCGTGTGGTCTTGACTGCCGGAGGCCAGCAACGTCCGCCCATCCGGCAGCGATACCGCAACCACCGAACGGACCCAGTCGGTGTGGCCAGTCAGCGGCGCGCCCACCGACTCACCGGTGCCGGGATTCCACAGCCGCACCGTGCCGTCGTCGCTGCCGGAGGCCAACAGCGTCCGCCCGTCCGGCAGCGACACCGCCGCCACCGCTGCGAGCCCGTTGGTGTGTCCGGTCAGCGGCGCACCAACCGGCTCACCCGTGGCGGGATCCCACAACCGCACCGTTCCGTCGTCGCTGCCGGAGGCCAACAGCATCGACCCACCCGGCAACGACACCGCCGCCTTGACCCGGCCGGTGTCCAACGGCGCACCCACCGGCTCACCGGTACTGGGATCCCACAACCGCACCGTGCCGTCGTCGCTGCCGGAGGCCAGCAGCATCCGCCCATCCGGCAACGGCACCGCCGCCACCGCCGTAACCCAGTTGTGGTGGCCGGTCAGCGGCGCACCCACCGGCTTACCGGTGCTGGGATCCCACAACCGCACGGTGCGGTCCTGGCTGCCGGAGGCCAGCAGCATCGATCCGTCCGGCAGCGGCACCGCCGCCACCGAACGGACCCCGCCGGTGTGGCCGGTCAGTGGCGCACCCAACACCCACGGCACGGTGCTCCATACCGGATCGACCACCGACCCACCGCCCCAACCGGCCAACCACGCCCCAA
Source organism: Dactylosporangium sp. NPDC051485 (assembly GCF_040682015.1). NCBI lineage: Bacteria > Bacillati > Actinomycetota > Actinomycetes > Micromonosporales > Micromonosporaceae > Dactylosporangium > Dactylosporangium sp. NPDC051485. The sequence goes on along the minus strand of NZ_JBFAZW010000009.1, from coordinate 102,192 downwards.
CATCAACCGCACCGAACCCCGACATCGCAATCCGCAACCGATCACCTTGCCCTGCAGCCGACAGCCCTGCCGTCGGCAGCCCCGCAGCTGACAGCACCGCCGCCCACACCCGACCCCGCTCACCAGCACTAGACAACGCCAGCAGCAACACCGCGGGATCTGCATCGGACAACAACCCCGGAGCGCCTACCAGCTCATCCAACCGGCCCGCCGCCGCAGCCAACTCCACCAACCGTCGCACCCCACCAGCCGGCACCGCCGACCACCCCAACAACGCCGCCGACAACAACTCACGCTCAAACACCGAAGCCACGCCATCCACCTCCCGCCACGTCCGCCCGAACACATACCAGACGCCTGCAAGCAGGCTGAAACAGAAGGGTGTGCCGATCCCCCTCTACGGACTGTAAAACGAACGGTGTCCCGGCAAGGTGCAGTTCAATGGCGGTGGGGGCATCCGGGAGTGTACGCACCGATTGACGCGCAGTTTGACGCTCAGTACGGCGTGGTAACGAGCAGGCTCACCCCCCCGTACGCGCGGCCTAGAAGGGCAGCCGAGACACTACGGGGTGTCTCGGCTGCCCTTTTCTTCGTTGGGCGCGATAACGGGGACACGTTCGCGGCCATCAGTCGATACAGAACTCGTTGCCCTCGATGTCCAGCATCGGGATGCACGAATCGTTGCCGTCGTACAGCGTTTGCACGTGTACCGCGCCGAGCGGGACCAACCGTGCGCATTCGGCCTCAAGTGCGGCGAGGCGCTCTTCACCCACGAGTCCGGTACCGACCCGCACATCGAGATGCACCCGGTTCTTGGCGGCCTTCCCCTCAGGGACGCGCTGGAAGTACAGTCGCGGGCCCACGCCTGAGGGATCGATGCAGGCGAACCGAGAATCCCGCTGCTCAGGTGGCTGCGAGCCCTTGAAGTCGTCCCAAGTGGCAAACCCCTCCGGCGGCGGCGGTACGACGTACCCCAACACCTCGCACCAGAAACGAGCGAGGCGCTCAGGTTCAGCGCAGTCGAAGGTGACTTGGAACTTCTTGATCGACGTCATCGACCCACCATATTGGCGCTTGGACACTATTTCGCTGCTCAGGGCATGTTCTGTGACACCCGTGATCATGCTGTCACGGCCGTCTTCCCTGATTAACCCACCTAGCGTGACACCAGCGACACCTACGCCCACGCGCTCCATGCATCGGCGATGATCTCGCTCAATGTCGAGTGCCGCGGCGTCCAGCCGAGATTGCGCGCGGCGAGCGTCACGTCGGCGACGAGGTGCTGAGCTTCCGGCTGCGGAGGGTTCCTCCGGACCGGCACTGCCCGGCCTGCTGTGGCCTCGGCGGCCTCGATGATCTCCGCGACGCTGACCCCGTGCCCGCTGGCGATGTTGTACGTCCGACTCTGCCCGGCGTGCGCCGCGCTGAGCGCGCTCAGGACGGCCGAGGCGGCATCCCGGACGTGGACGAAGTCGCGTACCGCCGATCCGGTGCCGTTGAGCGTCACGTACTCCAGTTGGCCAGTGATGGCCCGGAAGACGTTGGGGATGATTCGGGCGGTGTCCGTGTCGCCGAGGCCGTCGACCGCACCGGCGAGGTTGGGCGGTCTACCGCCAGCAGCTCGTTCCGGTGTTGGTGAGCGGGGCGGAGGTCATGAACCGGATGTTCGGGGTGCCGACCGGGGCGGTTGCGACCCCCCTAGACCCCCCCCGAACGGATCAAGGGCCGTTTCCGACTGGCGGAAACGGCCCTTGAGCTGTGGTGGGCGATACTGGGTTTGAACCAGTGACCTCTTCCGTGTCAACGCCATGATCGTCGCGCCTGACATGCCGAAACCCGTTGCGGCCTAAGGTTTCTAGGTCCGCGAGCGTGCGTCGGCGTACGTGGCTGTCCGCTTCGGTGACCCCCCTGTTAGCCCCCAGGGGGAAGGCTGCAAACAGGCCGTCACGTGGGCGGCACGGCGACCTTTGTCGGGTGTCTTTACGGAAGATCAGCGGAGAGGCGCATGACGGCGACGTGGTCGCCGTAGCCTACGGCGAGGTGGCCGTCTGGCAGCGGAGATAGCGCAAACACTCTTTCTGGCGTCTCAAAGTGGCCCACCCGCTCACTCGTCATGGGGTCCCACAACCGGACCGTGCAATCTAAGCCGGCGGAGGCCAGCAGCATGCGTCCGTCCGGCAGCGGCACCGCCGTCAAAGCCCGGAGCCAGGAGGTGTGGCCGGTCAGCGGCTCACCTACCGGCTCACCGGTGGCGGGGTCCCACAACCGCACCGTGCAATCCAGGCCGGCGGAGGCCAGCAGCGTCCGTCCGTCCGGCAGTGGCACTGCTGCCGCGGCCTGGACCATGGCGGTGTGGCCGGTCAGTGGCTTGCCTACCGGCTCGCCGCTGGTGGGGTCCCACAACCGGACCGTGCGGTCGCCGCTGCCGGAGGCCAGTAGTGTCCATCCGTCCGGCAGTGGCACCGCCGCCAACGCCGGGACGGAGCCGGCGTGGCCGGTCAGTGGCTCACCTACCGGCTCGCCGGTGGTGGGGTCCCACAACCGGACCATGTCGTCGTTGCTGCCGGAGGCCAGCAGTGTCCGCCCGTCCGGCAGTGGCACCGCCGCCATGGCCTGGACTTCGCCTGTGCCGGTCAGTGGCTTGCCTACCGGCTCACCGGTGGTGGGGTCCCAGAGCCGCACCGTGTGGTCGCTGCTGCCGGAGGCCAGTAGCGTCCGCCCGTCCGGTAGTGGCACCGCCGTCAACGCCTGGACACTGTTGGTGTGGCCGGTCAGCGGCGCACCTATCGGCTGACTGGTGGTGGGGTCCCACAGCCGCACCGTGTGGTCGTAGCTGCCGGAGGCCAGCAGTGTCCGTCCGTCCGGTAGTGACACCGCCGTCAACGCCGGGACGGAGCTGGCGTGGCCGGTCACTGGCTCACCTACCGGCTCACTGGTGGTCGGGTTCCACAGCCGCACCATGCCGTCATCGCTGCCGGAGGCCAGCAGCGTCCGTCCGTCCGGCAGAGACACGGCCGTCAGCGCCCCGACCCCCGCGGTGTGGCCGGTCAGCGGCTCACCTACCGGCTCACCGGTGGCGGGGTCCCACAACCGGACCGTGCAATCCAGGCTGGCCGAGGCCACTAGTGTCCGCCCGCCCGGCAGCGGCACTGCCGCTACGGCCTGGACCGAGACGGTGTGGCCGGTCAGCGGCTCACCTACCGGCTCGCCGGTGGTGGGGTCCCACAGCCGCACCGTCTGGTCCCGGCTGCCGGAGGCCAGCAGTGTCCGCCCGTTCGGCAGTGGCACTGCCGCTACAGCCTGGACTGTGGCGGTGTGGCCGATTAGCAGCTCACCTACCGGCTCGCTGGTGGTGGGGTCCCACAGCCGCACCGTCTGGTCCCGGCTGCCGGAGGCCAGCAGTGTTCGCCCGTCCGGTAGTGGCACCGCCGCCACTGTCAGGACGTTGTCGGTGTGGCCGGTCAGCGGCGCACCCACCGGCTCGCCGGTGGTGGGGTCCCACAGCCGCACCGTGTGGTCGTAGCTGCCGGAGGCCAGCAGCGTCCGCCCGTCCGGCAGCGGCACCGCCGTCAACGCCCCGATCCCCGCGGTGTGGCCGGTCAGCGGCGCACCCACCGGCTCGCCGGTGGTGGGGTCCCACAGCCGCACCGTGCCGTCGTAGCTGCCGGAGGCCAGCAGCGTCCGCCCGTTCGGCAGCGGCACCGCCGCCAACGCCGGGACGGAGCCGGTGTGGCCGGTTAGCGGCTTACTCGCCGGCTCACCGGTGGTGGGGTCCCACAATCGCACCGTGCCGTCATCGCTGCCGGAGGCCAGTAGCGTTTGCCTGTCCGGCAGCGGCACCGCCGCCACCGCCCGAACTTGGCCCATGCCTCTCAGCGGCGTACCCAACGCCGACGGCACGGTACTCCATACCGGTTCCATCACCGAGCCGACGCCCCAACCGGCCACCCGCGCCCCAGCATCAACCGTCCTGAACCCCGACATCGCCACCCGTAACCGATCACCCTGGCCGGCAACCGACACCCCAGCCGCTGGCAGCCTCGCAGCTGCCAGCACCGCTGCCCAGATCCGACCCTGCTCACCAGCGCCGTGCAACGCCAGCAGCAACACCGCGGGATCCACATCCGACAACAACCCCGGAGCCGCGACCAGCTCATCCAACCGGCCAGCCGCCGCGGCCAACCCCACCAACCGCCGCACCTCATCGGCTGGCATCGCCGACCACCCCACCAACGCGGCCAACAACAACTCACGCTCAAACTCCGGAGCCGCGCCATCCACTGTCACAACTCCCTACGCCACCAAGATCGTCTGAGCCCCTACCAGAGGCTGCGAGCAGGCTGGAACAGGGGGGGTGGGCCGATTCTCCTCTGTTCCAGCCGGTTCTCGATCGACGGGCCCTCAGGGACAGAGGTGATCAAGGTGTCCCCGGCAAACGTTCGGTTCAACGACGGTTGAGGGACGCCGGGGACAGCAGGGACAGCTACGCCCAGGCACTCCATGCGTCAGCGATGATCTCGTTCAGTGACGAGTGACGCGGTATCCAGCTGAGGTCGCGTGCGGCGAGTGTGACGTCGGCGACGAGGTGCTGAACTTGCGGCTGCGGAGGGTTCCTCCGTAACCGGCACCGTCCGGCCAGCCGTCGCCTCGGCGGCCTCTTCCGTGTCAACTGCCCGCTCGTCCCGAGCTGCCCGGCGTCGCCCCCGAGTTGGAGGCGCCCCTTCGCGGACCCGCTGCGTTGCCGCACCGCGGTGTTTGTCCGTTCCAGGTATGTCGCTACTCCCACGTCGCTGCCGCTGGCGCACTCACCGCTGCGCCCAGTCCTGACACAAAGCGCGGAGGCGGTGGACAGGTTCTTCGCGGCGCCCGCCGGGTGGGGGCAATAGCTAGACCCCCTGAACGGGTCAAGGGCCGTTTCCGATCATCGAAAACGGCCCTTGACCTGCGGTGGGCGATACTGGGTTTGAACCAGTGACCTCTTCCGTGTCAAGGAAGCGCGCTCCCACTGCGCCAATCGCCCTAGAGGTGCCACATTATGGTATGGCGACTCCGAGGTGGGAACGGGATTTGAACCCGTGTACACGGCTTTGCAGGCCGTTGCCTCGCCTCTCGGCCACCCCACCGTGGTGACTATCCCGAGCGGACGACGGGATTCGAACCCGCGACCCTCACCTTGGCAAGGTGATGCGCTACCAGCTGCGCTACGTCCGCACCGCCCGTTCGTACCGGGCGACGGTTGGAAACTTTAGCCGACCGTCACCCCCCATGCCAAACCGGTATCCCGCTTCGGCGCGTCGAGGGGGTCCTACCTGCGGATTCAGGATGCCGGGGACGGGGACAGGGCGGCGCAGGAGCGCAACCCGGAGTACCGCTGGGCGAGCTTGGTGGCGGCGGGGCCGGTCAGCAGGGCGGGCTGGCCGGTGTTGGAGACGACCGCGGGCAGGAACTGGGTCGCCGTGACCACGCGGGCGCGCACCGTCAGGCGAAGGATGCCGGTTTCCGTGCTCTTCGACGTGCCGTACCACAGGAAATTGCCCATCCCGTAGGCCACGAACGTGCGGCCCAGCCAGCCGGAGCCCTGCAGGGTGTGTGCGTGGGCGCCGATGATGAGGTCGGCGCCGGCCCTCGACAGGTGGGCGGCGAAGGTCTTCTGCTCGCCGGTGGGGCAGCTGTTGGCCTCCTCGCCCCAGTGGTTGAAGACGATCACCAGGTCGGCTCGGGGGCGGGCGGCGGTCACGGCGGCGATGGCGCGGTCTGTGTCGAAGGCCATGGCGATGCCGGGCCTGTCCGGGCCGGGGGCCCAGGTCGAGGCGAGCTCGTGGACCTGGCTGAAGCCGAGCAGGGCGATCTTGACACCCTTCACGGTGGTGTACCACGGGGCGTACGCGTCGTCCGTGTTGCGCCCGGCGCCCACGTACGGGTAGCCGGCCGCGTGCAGAGCGTCCAGCGTGTCCAGCAGGCCCACCCGGCCGTAGTCCAGGGTGTGGTTGTTCGCGATCGTCACCGCGTCGATCCCGGCCGCCTTCAGTGCGTCGATCGCCTTCGGCTCGGTGCGGAAGTGGTACGTCTTGGGCTCCGGCGTGCCGCGCGACGTGATCGCCGTCTCGAGGTTGACCACGGTGAGGTCGGCGTCGGACAGCGCGCTCGCGATCGGGCCGAAGGCGGTCGCCGGGTTCTTCAGCAGCGCGGCGGTGCGGTCCATGAAGTGCACGTCGCCGGCGAAGGCGAGGCGCAGCTCGGCCGGGGGCGGGCTCGCGGCCGGCGCGGTCGTGGGCACCGGCGTGGGCGTGGGCGTCGCGGCGGGAGCCGGCGCCGCGCTGCAGCCCGCGAGCAGCAGCGTCGTCGCGAGCGCGCGCACCCTCACCAGCATCACGCTAACGGGTGAGGGGCCCCGCCAGAAGTGCCCGCCGCGAATGCGCTACAGTTCTTCTGCACGCGGACGTAGCGCAGCTGGTAGCGCATCACCTTGCCAAGGTGAGGGTCGCGGGTTCGAATCCCGTCGTCCGCTCTTTCAATCGAGTCATTTCGTAGTCGTACGGCGGGAATTGACCGCTTCGACACTCCCACGACGTCACCGGTGGCCGCGCCGAGATGGGAAACGCCGCCGACGCCAAGGGCGAGGCTGCCGCGGTACCGCGTGAGATCGGTGAACCAGGCCGGCGCCGCGAGCAGATCGGCGCGCGAGATGGCAGACGTACGGGCGTGCTCGAAATGCGCCGAGAAGCTCGCCGGCCCATGCTGGCCGCCCGCGTTTCCCGGCGGCGGTATCCAGCGGCAAGGAACCGGCCGCGAGTGCGGCCCGGCGGTGGCCAGAACGAGGCGTGTGGTCCACATTCCCTGACGTTCCCGGATCACCGCGAGCCCGCGCAGACGAAATCGCTAAAGCTGCTCCACATGGATGTCGAGCTGCCCGGATTGGGCCTCCTCGACCCGGTACCCGAGTTCACGCAACGTTTCTGAAAGCTTTACCGGCGTCCGCGGCCGCGCCCCGCTCTCCAGCAGCGCCCGCACGATGCGCCCCTTGGTCGCCTTGTTGAAGTGGCTGACCACCTTCCCGCCGTGCAGCACCCGCACGCTCTGCCCGTTGCGCGGCGTCCACATCCCGGCGTACGCCGACGAGCGCAGGTCCAGCACCAGGTCGTCCCCGGCCACCTCGTCGAGCACCGGCCCCAGCGCCCGCCGCCAGTGCTGCGTCAACGCCCCGGCCGCCGGCAGCCGCACCCCGATGGAGCACCGGTACGGCGGAATGCGGTCGCCGACCCCCACGACCCCCCAGAGCCCCGAGAAGATGAGCAGCTGCCTGCCGGCCCGCCGCCGTGCCGCCGCGTCGAGTGTGGCCAGCCCGAGCGCGTCGTAGAGCACCCCGGTGTACACCTTCCCGGCCGGCGCGGTGGCGGCACGCTCCAGCCGCGCGTTCCGCTCGACCTCCGCCGTCTGCCCGCCCGTGAGCCCGAGCGTGGCCAGCGCGCTCTCGGGCTCGGCGCTGAGCTTCACGAGCTCGTCGAGCACCGCCCGCCGCGCGTCGTTGAGCCGCGGCAGCGAGAGGCCCTGGAGATCGAGCGGCTTCCCGCGCCGCGGCGCATCGGCCTTGCCTTCGGACGGCGGCAGAAGAATGAGCACCGCCAGACGCTACCGGTCGGCACCGGCCCGTTCACGGGCACGGTGCAGCCCAGCGACGGTGCTGTCATCCTGCAGGGTCAGAGCCAGCCCTCGCGGGCGGCCAGCAGGCCGGCCTCGAATCGGCTCCGCGCGTTCAGGCGCTCCATCAGGTCCGCCATCATGCGGCGGCACGTGCGCTCCGAGACGCCGAGCCGCTTGGCCGCCGACTCGTCGGTGTGGCCCTGGCCGAGCAGGTTGAGCAGCTCGCGCTCCTGCGCGGTGACCCCCTGACGGTCGCGGGCCTTGCTGGCGCCCAGCGGTACCGCGGTGCTCCACACCTGCTCGAACAGCGCCACGAGTGAGGCGACGACCCCGCGGCCGGTCAGCACAAGGATGCCGGCCGCCGTGTCGGTCGGGTCGACCGGCACGATGGCCGTGCTCCGGTCGGAGATGAGCATCCGGGGCGGCAGCAGCGGCGCCGTGCGGACCTCGGCGCCGGCGTCGGTCAGGGACTGCGCGTAGGCCAGGGTGGGCCGGTCGTTGCGCGCGGAGTCCTGCATCGCGGTGCGGATGGTGACGCTGCGCGACAGCAGCTCCGCGTTGTTGCGCAGGCCGGCCTCGATGGTGTGCACCGACTGCACGCCGGGCGTGATGCTCAGCGCCTCGACGCGGGTGTTGTCGGCCAGCTCCTCCAGGCGGCCCAGGACGGCATCGATGCCGACCACCCGATCGACGTCGGTCGGCGCCGCGCTCGTCGACCGGTCGGCGAACTCCGCGACCATCGTGGCCATGGCGGCCTGGCTGTCGGCGATCTGCTGCTTGCGCCGCTCGAGGTCCGCCTGCTGCCGGGCCAGCAGCGACTGGAGGCCGACTCGGGGGTTCACCGGCAGGAACCGGCCCTCCTGCTCGACCGACTTGCGGAGTAGCGACAGCTCGAACAGTTCGTCGAGCGCGGTCCGGATCTGGTCGGGTCCCGTATCGAGCGCCTCGGCAAGCTCGGCGACGCCCCAGTCCGGGTGGCCGAGCATCAAGCGGTAGACGCCCTCGGCGCTCGCGTCGAGCCCCAGGTATTCCAGCATGCTTATCTCCCCGTGATAGACGATCATCATCCCGTCCCCGCTCGCCCCGAAGCAACGGGCCCCCATGTCGCGCAGCGACCGTCAAATCGGGACATCCGGCTCCATTCGCCCGGCCGGTAGCGGACACTTCCGGCCGGGCCGGAACCGTCCAGTTGCCAAGCCTTCCGCCCGGCCCGGCGGTGCGGAAAAGTATTCATCACCGGCGGGGAGGACCCCGAAGGAAGCGAAAGAAAGAAATCAAACAAACCTCTCGAACAAAGGTGGAGTCATGTCTATTTCGGTGTCGAAGATTGGAATTCCCGTCGCGATCCTGGCGGCTCTCTTTGCATTCTTCGCTCTCGCGACGACGCACTCCGGGCCGGCCGGTAACCCGATTCCGGCGCACGCCGGCGGCTCACCCGCCCCGTCCCTGTCCCCTTCCCCGTCCCAGTCCCCGGCCACGACCGACGGCTGGACCTGGGGGTAGGCGATGCACTGGGTCAACCTGGCGATCGCGCCCGGCCTCGAGGCGCGGCTGCGGTCGCTGACATCGGCCCGGGCCGTCGAACTCCTGCGGCGCACCGCGGTGGACGGCGACCAGCTGGAACACATCAGCGCCCGCGCCGGGCCCGACCGGCTGCACGTCGGGCTGTTCTTCCGCACACCCAGCGGCAACGCCCGCGATTTCTGTCGCCGGGCGCTGGCCACCCAACCGGAACTCGCCGGTTGGCACGTGGTCGATTGACATAAACGTCAACCCCTTCGGCAACGGCTGGCACTTCGCGTAGACAGACCCACATCGACTGCCGGAAGCTGCACCTGGCCCCGGCGGTCGTCGTATGTCGCTGTCCGGCTGCTCTACAGTGTCAGCCGTCCTGGCGCGGGCAGACGGCCGTGAACACTTGGCGGTCGAGCTGCTTGCCGTCCTTGCCCTTGACGACGTAAGCAGGCAGGTCGGCCTCTGCCGTCGTCGCCGTCACCGGCGAGCCGTCGCGGATGGCCCAGAACAGGACCACGCTGCGGTCCATCGACCAGCCGGCGATACTCGCGTCGGTTTGAGTTCCGCCGTGCTCGACCGACACGCCGCCGACGTTGCCCTTGGCGACGCCGACGTCGACCAGGCGGCCGTCCTTCGCGACGATCTGCACGATGTGTTGCAGGCTCGGCCCGAGCTTGCACGGTCCCCACGAGGCGCCGCCGCCGTCCGGCTGCTGTCGAATCGCCGCGGTCTTCGTGTCCCGCCAGACCGTGAGCACGGATGTGGAGCCGGTCAACGCCAGCACCAGTTCCTCGCGGCCGACGACCAGGCCCGTCTCGATGATGTCGCCGGCCGGCCGAGCGCTGGCATTCGGCCATGCGGACGAAGTGGCGTCATGCCTCGGCCCGCGGGGCGGCGCCGAGGTGCCTTGTGCGCAGCCGGCCGCGAGGACGAGCGTGACGGCCACGGTCCCGCCCCACAGCCGGACAGTACGTCTCATCTACTGCCCCCCCGATAGTGCAGCGTCAATGCAAGAATCGCATCGCCGCCGCAATGGCGCCAGGGGTCATCTCGCTGGCGTTTGCGCCGGCGAGATGACCCCGTTGATCAGCACTTCCGTGGTGACCAAACCCGCGACACGGGGGTGTTCTGGTTATTTCAGCAGGGGAACGCGCCGCTGTAGAGGGCGTGGCCGTACGAGGACTTGCCGGAGCCGAAGCCCCAGATGCCATCGTCGGACCACACCGCCTCGCGCGAGCCGTTGACGCACGTCGAGGTCGGGGCGATCGCGAAGCCCTCGAGATTGTCGACCGGCATCACGGCCGGGTTCGTGTAGGTCACGTCCGCAACGATCGCGCCGCCGGCGTTCACCTTCATGAAGGTGTGCGTCTCGCCGCAGGTGTTGTCGCACGTCGCGACGATGCGCTGCGTGCCGGCATCGAACATGACGTCCATGACCGAGGCCTTGCCGGTGGGGATGGCGCCGAAGGTCGTGAACGTGCCGTCCGAGTTGAGGCCGTAGATGTGCAGCGTGCCGTCCCACTCGAGGCCGGCGAAGAAGAGACCCGACCCGTGCAGCGGGTAGTTCGACGGGTTGTAGGCCGCCCCGGTCAGCGGGTCGATCCAGCTGTTGGCGGTCAGCCAGCTGTCCGGCACGTAGGCCACGCCCTCGAAGCCGAGGTTGGCGTCGTCCTTGTTGCCGGTGTTGAGCTGCGGGAACTGCGAGGTCATGTCCCACTGGCGCAGCGGGGTGAGCGTCGAGCCGGTCGCGGCCGGGTCGAACTCCATGATCGTGTCCTTGGGGGCCGTGTTGTGGTTGTTGTCGCGCTCGGAGGTGACGTAGATGTGGCCGTTGCCGCCGATCGTCAGCCCCTCCGAGTCCGGCAGGCCGGAGCCGCCGGCGAAGCGGATCTGCTTGCCGGTCGCGCTCCAGGACGGGTCCGGGATCCACGTACTGCCGCTCTTGACCAGCTTGAACAGCCAGTTCTTGTTCTTCACCGCCCACAGCGTCGACGGGTTCGACGGGTCGAACACCAGGCCGCTCACATCACGGCCCTCGGGCCCCGTGGAGGTGGTGAAGGCGCAGACGTTGTCGGCGATGGTGACATCCAGCCCACCGGGCCACGGCAGGGTGCCGGCCGGGGTCGAACCCGTGCCCGTCGGCGCCTCCGGGGTGCAGCCGCTCGTCAGCGCACCGCCGCCGCCCAGCAACTGGCCGGTCGGCGGCTTCGTCGAGGTTGGCGTCGGGCTCGGCGAGCCGCCCGAGCACGAGTTCGCGCCGCCGAGCGTCGCGGTGGTGGCCGTCTGGAACCAGCCGGTGCCGTTGGCGCACCGTTCGGCCGACGGCTTGGCCCCGCCGAGCGCCCAGGTCACCGAGTCGATCGTGTTGCCGCTGCCGTCGATGAGGAACAGCGAGTCGTTGTCGCCGAGGCCGAGACCGGAGTTGAACGTCACGTACCCGCCGGCGGGGATGGTGGTGGCGCTCGGCGTCGACGACGAGATCGAGGTCGTGGCGTGGGAGGTGTCGCCGTCGACGTACTTCCACGTGCCGATGCTGACCGCGCTCGTGCCGCCGTTGTACAGCTCGACGGTGTCGGCGCCGTCCGAGGTCACCTCGTTGATCCGCACCTTGCTCGCGGCCGGGATCGTCGCCGGGCACCCGGAAGCGTTCGCGGCGCCGAACGTCGTCGCGGTCGTGGTGGTCACCCACGCGCCGGTGCCGTCCCCGCCGCAGCGGGCCATCGCCGGCTTGGCCTTGTTCGTGGCCCACTCGACGCGGTCGACCACCGTGCCGTCCGCCGTGTAGATCACCACCTTGTCCGAGTCACCGAGACCCTTGGGGGAGTTGAACGTGACGAAGCCACCCGCGGGGATCGTGGTCGAGGACGGGCTGAACGACTGCGGCGAGAAGCTGTCGTCCGACATCTTCCAGCCGCTGATGCTGACCGGCGTCGATCCCGCGTTGTACAGCTCGACCGTGTCGTTGCCGCTCGACGTGACTTCGTTGATGCGAACGTTCTGGTAGCCACCCGGGTCGGCGGCGGCCGCGGGCTGCGCGGTAGCGAACGCGACGACACCGACGCCGACGGTCAGCAGGCCGGCGCAGGCTAGGGCGATGCGGGCAGGGGTGTGATGTGACGGCATGGGGCAGACGTTGCTGAGCAGACCTTGAGACAACGTGGATCCCATCTGAATCTCAGATGCTGTGCGGCAGAACGCCAGGTACCGCATCCCCGGGGGCTGGTCGCCCGCCGCCACGCCCGTGCTGTGTGATCCTTCTCCACGTGCATCTATGGACGGGGAACTTCACGCGGTACTTCATCGCACGGGCGGTTTCGGTGTTCGGCGACGCGATGCTCGTCGTCGCCTCGGCGCTGGCGGTCGGGCAGGTGTACGGGGCGACCGGGGTCGGACTGGTGCTCGCCGCCTGGACGCTGCCGTTCCTCGGCTGCATTCTCTTCGGCGGGGTGTTCGCCGACCGGATCGGGGCGCGGCCGCTGATGCTCGGGGCCGACCTGGTCCGGGTGGTCGCGCAGGGCGTTCTGGCCGTGGCGTTCTTCGCCGGTACGCCGGGACTGTGGCTCCTGCTCGTCTGTTCCGCGGTGAGCGGCTGCGCGGCGGCGATGTTCCAGCCCGGGGTCAACGGCATCGTGCCACTGGTGGCCGAGGACCGCCACCGGGCCAACGCGGTCATCAAGGTGGCCGGCAGCGTGGCGCAGCTGCTCGGGCCGGCCACCGCCGGGGTGGTGTTCGGGCTGGCCGGGGCCGGGCCCGTGTACGCCGTGGACGCGGCCACCTTCGCGGTGAGCGCGATCTGCCTGGCGGGGCTACGGCTCGGGCGGATCAGCGCCGGTGACTCGTCGCCGCTGCGCGATCTGGTCGAGGGCTGGCGCGGGTTCCGGGAGCGGACGTGGATCTGGAGCGTGATCCTGGTCTGGGTGGTGTACGGCATCACGCTCTTCGGCCCGCTCGTCCCGCTCGGCGCCGTGCTGATCAGCGGGCGGCTGGGCCCCCTGGCGTACGGCTGGACGGAATCGGCGCTGGGGGTCGGCACCGTGGTCGGCGGGCTCGCCGCGCTGCGGGTCCGGCCGGGGCGGCCGCTCGTCGCCGGGGCGGTCGCGATGTTCGGCTACGGGCTGCTGCCGCTGGCGATCGCCGTGCACGCCGGGCTGCCGGCGCTGCTGGGCGCGGCCACGGTGAACGGCGCGGCCTGGGCGTTCTGGTCGGTGATGTGGCAGACCAGCGTGCAGACCCACGTGCCGGCGGGGATGCTCAACCGGATCACCTCCTACGAGGTCTTCGGCTCCGACGGCAGCCTCCCGCTCGGCCAGGCCCTCGCCGGGCCGGTCGCCGGGCTGGTCGGTGCGGAGCTGGTGCTGGGGACCTCGGCCGCGGTGAGCGTGCTCGGCTGCGTGACGTTGCTGATCATCCCGGCCGTGCGCCAGCTGCGACAGGCGGCACCCACGCCACCGGCGGGGTGAGCAACGCCCAGCGCCGGCGCCGTGCCCGGCGGGGTGTGGCGCACGGCGCGCCCCGGGTCGGGCCCCGGACCCGCGAGGGGCGTGCAGAATTGACCGGTGAACTTCCGGTCGATCTACGCTCACGGGTTCGTGCGGGTGGCCGCCTGCACCGGGCGGACCGCCATCGCCGACCCGCCCGCCAACGCCGCCGCGGTGCTGGCGCAGGCGCGGGAGTGCTCGGACGAGGGCGTGGCCCTGGCGGTCTTCCCGGAGCTGGGGCTGTGCGGGTACAGCATCGAGGACCTCCTGCTGCAGGACGCGGTCCTCGACGGGGTCGAGGACGCGCTCGCGACCGTCGTGGCCGGGTCGTCCGACCTGCTGACGGTGCTGGTCGTGGGGGCGCCGCTGCGCCACCGCGGCCGGGTGTACAACTGTGCGGTCGTGGTGCATCGCGGGCGGGTGCTGGGCGTGGCGCCCAAGTCGTACCTGCCGAACTACCGGGAGTTCTACGAGGCGCGGCAGCTCACCGCGGGCGACGAGGTGCGCGGCGGGACGATCCGGGTCGGGGGCGCCGACGTCCCGTTCGGCACGGACCTGCTCTTCGCGGCCGAGGATCTCCCCGATCTGGTACTGCACGTCGAGATCTGCGAGGACATGTGGGTGCCCGTCCCGCCGAGCGCGGAGGCGGCCCTCGCGGGCGCGACGATCCTGGCGAACCTCTCCGGCAGCCCGATCACGGTCGGGCGGGCCGAGGACCGGCGGCTGCTGTGCCGGTCCGCGTCGTCGCGGTGCCTGGCCGCCTATGTGTACGCGGCGGCCGGCCTCGGCGAGTCCTCGACCGACCTGTCGTGGGACGGCCAGACGATGATCTACGAGAACGGCGCGCTGCTGGCCGAGACCGAGCGGTTCCCGGACGGGCCGCGGCACGCGGTGGCCGACGTCGACCTGGACCTGCTGCGCCAGGAGCGGCAGCGGATGGGCACGTTCGAGGACAACCGGCGCACCCACGCCGCGCGGACCGGGGACTTCCGCCGGGTGGCGTTCACGCTCGGGGCGCCCGACGGCGACCTCGGGCTGCGGCGGGTGGTCGAGCGGTTCCCGTTTGTGCCGGCCGACGTCGAGCGGCTCGCGCTGGACTGCTACGAGGCGTACAACATCCAGGTCGCCGGGCTCCGCCAGCGTCTGGCCGCGATCGGCGAGCCCAAGATCGTCATCGGCGTGTCCGGCGGCCTCGACTCCACCCAGGCACTCATCGTGGCCGCGCGCGCGATGGACCGGGCCGGGCGGCCGCGCACCGACATCCTGGCCTATACGATGCCGGGGTTTGCCACGTCCAGCGGTACCAAGGACAACGCCCACGCCCTCATGCGAGCCCTCGGCGTCAGCGTGCACGAGCTGGACATCACCCCGACCGCGCGGCTCATGCTGGCCGAGCTGGGCCACCCGTTCGCCAAGGGCGAGCCCGTCTACGACGTGACGTTCGAGAACGTGCAGGCCGGGCTGCGCTACGACTACCTGTTCCGCATCGCCAACCACCGCGGCGGCATCGTGCTCGGCACCGGGGACCTCTCGGAGCTGGCGCTGGGCTGGTCGACGTACGGCGTCGGCGACCACATGAGCCACTACAACGTCAACGGCGGCGTGCCGAAGACGCTGATCCAGCACCTGATCCGCTGGGTCGCGGCCACCGGCGAGTTCGACGAGGAGGTCGTCAAGATCCTCCTGGCCATCCTCGACCAGGAGATCTCGCCCGAGCTGGTGCCGGGGGAGGAGCTGCAGTCCTCGGAGTCGAAGGTCGGCCCCTACGCGCTGCAGGACTTCACGCTGTTCCACGTGCTGCGCTACGGCATGCGCCCCTCGAAAGTCGCGTTCCTGGCCTGGCACGCCTGGCGCGACGCCGCCGCCGGCGCGTGGCCGGCCCACTTCCCCGAGGCCAAGCGGGTCGCCTACGACCTGCCGCAGATCCGCCACTGGCTGGAGGTGTTCTGCCGGCGGTACTTCGGCTTCGCCCAGTTCAAGCGCTCCGCCCTGCCCAACAGCCCGAAGGTCTCGGCCGGCGGCTCCCTGTCCCCCCGCGGCGACTGGCGCGCCCCCTCGGACGGCAACGCCAACGCCTGGCTGCGCGAGCTGGAACGGTGGGACATGTCATGAGCTGCTACACGTGTACCGTGAACGCCCGCTCCGGCGACCTCCCGCCCCGCGAGGAGATCGCGTCCGATCCGTACTGGCGGGTGGCGCACGTCTTCGACACCGCGCTGCCGGGCTGGCTGGTCCTCGTCCCGCGCCGGCACGTCACCACCGTCGCCGACCTCACCGACGAGGAGGCCGCCGGCCTGGGCACCTGGCTGACCCGCCTGTCCCGGGCGCTGCGCGACGTGACCGGCTGCGCGAAGACCTACGTCGCCCAGTTCGCGGAGAAGGAGGGGTTCGCGCACGTGCACTTCCACGTGGTGCCGCGCATACCCGACCTCGCGGCGCCGCTGCTCGGGCCGGGCATCTTCGGCCTGCTCGGCGTCCCGGGGGAGCGCGCCGTCCCGGAGCCGGAGCGCGACTCCCTCGCCCTGGCACTGCGAGCCTCGCTGGGCGCACGCCAGTGACCGGGTTCGATAAGTCGGGCGCTGGCGCGCCGCGACTTATCGCATTTATACCCTGACAGGTCATAAATGCGATAAGTCGGACAGCAACGCACTTCACGCTCGCGCGGCCGCGTTGCGGCGGAGCGGGGCGGTCTACGTGCCCGGCGAGGCGGTCAGCTCGGCGCGGAGCAGCGAGTAGAGGTACACCGAACGCCACCGCCCCTCGCGGAACTGCGCCGCGCGGATCAGCCCCTCCCGGGTGAACCCGGCCTTCTCCAGCGCCCGCTGCTCCGCCACGTTCTCCACGTCGGTGTAGGCCTCCACCCGCTCGACGGCGGTGGTGTCGAAGAGGTACTCGGCGAGCAGGCGCTGGGCCCGGGTCCCGTGCCCCCGGCCGCGGTGCTCAGGCAGCAGCGCGGCGCCGATGTTCCAGCAGCTCCAGGCGGGGATCCCGTAGGTCGCCCGGCCCCACGTCACGGTGCCGGCGACCGCCTCCGGCAGCTGCACCAGCAGGCAGCCGTCGTCCGGGCCGATCAGCCGGTGCTCCTCGAAGCGGCGCAGGGTGCCGGCGATGTCACGGAAGCCGGACCAGTTGAACGCGCCGCCGGCCTCCGGCTCGTCGGCCTGCCGCTGCAGCACCCACAGGTCCGCCGCCGTCACCGGCCGCAGGGTCACGCCCATCGCAGCAGCGTACCCGGCCGCTACACCGGGGGCGCCCGCTCGGTTCGCCGCGCGGCGGATGTGTCGAGAACCCGTCGCGGGCCGGGCCGAGACCGGGCCGATCGACCATGATTGGCGCGGGCAGAGGTTGGAGAACGGCAATGTCGTCCGGTTCCGACACCCGGCTGGGCGTCGAGACTGACATGGAACCGGTCGCCGCGGCCACGCGCGCCCTGCACGTGGACGGCGACCTGCACAACGCACGGAGGTACTTCGACGCCGCGTGGGCGCGCGCCGAGGCCGAGAGGGACGTCCCCGCCATGGCCGAGGCGGCGCTGGGCTACGCGGGCGTCTGGGTGCACGAGCACCGCACCGGCGCGGCTGCGGCCGTGCTCGAGCAGCGGCTGCAGCGCGTGCACGCGCTGGTCGACCCCGGCGGCGCGCTCGCGTTGCGGATCCGGGCCCGGCTGGCCGCCGAGCGCGACTACCGCGAGGGCCGGGCCGACGCCGTCCTGACCACCCTGGAGGAGGCGCGGGCGCTGGGCGACCCGATCGCGCACGCCGAGGCGCTGAGCCTGGCCCACCACTGCCTGCTCGGCCCCGAGCAGCGGCTGCTGCGCCGGGAGATCGCCGTCGAGCTGCTCGGGATCAGCTCCCGCACCGGCCGCCGCAGCGACCTGCTCCTGGGGCTGCTGTGGTGGACGTCCGACCTGCTGCTGGACGGGGATCGGCACGCCGAGCGCCGACTGGCCGAGCTGCGCGGCCTGCTGCGGGCGCACGAACACCTCGCGATCGGGTACGTGAGCGCCGCCATCGAGGTCATGTGCGAGATCCGGGCCGGGCGCTTCGCCGAGGCTGAGCGGCTGGCCGAGCGCTGCTTCGAGCTGGGCGCCCGGGCCGGGGACGCCGACGCCGCCGGCTGGCACGGCGGGCACCTGGTCGCCATCCGCTGGTACCAGGGGCGGCTGCCGGAGCTGCGCCCGATGCTGGACCAGCTGGTGCACTGGCCGACGCTCTCCGTCGTGGACAACGCCTACTTCGCCGTGCACGCCGTCGCCGCGGCCGAGGCCGGCGACCTGCGCACGGCCGCCGGCGCCCTGGCCCGGCTGCGCGGCCGGTCGCTCGAGGAGCTGCCACACTCCGGCAGCTGGCTGGTCACCATGCACGGCATCGTCGAGGCGGCGCGCATCCTCGGCGACGCCGACCTGGCCGCCGAGGCCTACGAGCTGCTGCGCCCGCACGCCGAGCTGCCCGCCATGGTCAGCCTCGGCATCGCCTGCTTCGGCTCGGTGCACCACGCCCTGGGCGTCGCCGCGGCCACCTTCGGCCGCCGGGACCTCGCCGAGGAGCACCTCACCCGGGCCGTCGAGCGCAACCGGGCGCTCGGGCACTGGCCGGCTGCCGAGGAGTCCCGCCGGGCCCTGCAGCGGCTCGCACCGGCCGAGCCGGCGCGGGCCTCCTGCGTGCGGGAGCGCCAGCACTGGCGGCTGGAGTGGGACGGACGCCCGGTGCTGGTCGAGAACAGCGTCGGCATGCTGCACCTGGCCGTGCTGCTGGCCAACGCCGGCACCGAGATCCCGGCCGTCGAGCTGGCGATGGGGGTCACGGGCATGGCGCAGGCGGCCGGCTCGCGCACGTCGCCGCAGGACGTCCTCGACCAGGAGGCGATGCGGCGGTACCGCGGCCGCGTCGCCGAGCTGCGCCGGGAGATCGAGGCCACCTCGGACCGCCGCCGCGCCGCCGCCGCCGAGCGCGAGACGGAGGCGCTGCTGGCCGAGCTGGCCGGCAGCGTCGGCATCGGCGGGCGCAGCCGGCGGTTCGCCGACAACGCCGAGCGGGCCCGGGTCGCGGTCGGCAAGGCGATCCGCCGCGCCATCGCGAAGGTCGAGGAGTCCGACCCCCGCCTGGGCCGGCACCTGCGGGAGACGGTGCACACCGGCCGGCAGTGCTCCTACCGGCCGGTGTGAGCGACCCGCGCACGAACCAGCCGACGTGTCCGGCCCGGTGTGGGCTACCGCTGGGCCGGGATCGTCCGCGTGCCGGTCGCCTGCGGCCACTGCGCCGCCGCGCCGCCCGCCTGGTCGACGACGACCGCGAACTGCGCGTGCAGCTGCGCGACCTCGCCGTTGAGTCGCTCCTCGAGCTTGCCGTGGGAGTAGCGCTGGGCGACGTCGCGCGCGTCGCGCAGCACGGCCAGGTTGAGGCCCGGCAGCTGCGGCTCGCCGGCGTCGGGCTCCGGGGCCGGCCGCTCGTCGTCCCACGGCCAGCGCAGGTGGACCAGCGGCAGCGCGAGCCGGCCGGCCACCCCGTTGCGGCCGCGGTCCTCGAGGATCGCGGCGCACCCCTCCTCGAACACCTCGCGGGCCCGGCCCTCGGCGCTGGAGATCGCCGACTGCAGCGCGTTCCAGGCCTTGCCGTGCTCGCCGAGCGCGCCCCGGGCCGCGTCGATGTCCCGCTCGCTGCGCGTCCGCGCCCGCTCGACGCCCCGGGCCACCGCGTCCTCGCGGTCGGCGAAAGGGTTGTGCGACTGCACCTTCACGCCGATGGCCGAGACGCTGAGCAGCAGCAGGATCACCACGAAGGCCCAGCGGTAGTCGGCCAGGTCGTCGAAGGCCGCGCCGGCCGTGGTGGCTCGCACGTACGCGGCCACGCCGAGCAGGCCGACGGTGCACACCCCCGCCAGCACCGGGAACGTCAGCCGCGGCCAGGGCAGGTCGCCGACGTCCCGGCGCAGCGGCTCGGGCCGCCAGTCCCAGAAGATGCGGCGCAGCAGGATGGCCGGGTTGAGCGCGGGCAGCAGCCGGCGCCGGGTGACCCGGGCCCGCCGCCGGAAGAGGTGCTCGGCCAGCTTGTCGCCGGCCAGCAGCAGGCACAGCGCCATGCCCACGGCCGGCAGGTAGGCGAGGTAGGCGAACAGGCTGCCGTCCGGCAGGTCGAGGATGCGCTGCACGAGGGTGCCGACGAACTGCCCGTCGAAGACCGACGCGATGGCGAGCACCGCCCACACCACCCACTTGGGGATGGACCGGCGCCGCAGGTCCTCGGGCCCGTCGTCGGCGTGGTCCCAGACCATCCGCTCGCGCTGGCCGCACGCCTCGGCCGCGGTGCCGACGGCGCGGAAGGTCGCGACCCGGTCGATGGCCGCGGCCGTGGCCTGGAACCGGTCGATCACCACGTCGCAGGCCTGCCGGATGCTCGGCAGCGCCTCGCGCAGCGACGCATTGCCGGCGTTGAAGGCGCGCACCAGCGCCGCCGCCTCGAGGTCGTCGACGCTCTGCGTGACCTGCGTGGGCGAGCCGATCCGGATCGGCACCGGCCCGGCGTCGCGCGAGCAGGGCACCGGCCCGGACCAGCGGCCGGTCCGCGCGCCGTTGTTGGAGCTCAACTCCGCCATGAAGACTCCCTCAGCTCACGTGGCGACGATGTCGACGCGCCGGAAGCACTGCAGCTTCTCGTCGTCGCCGGCCCCGGCCGGCACCTCGATCGGGTACGGGCAGGCCTGGGTCACGCCCATCCCGCGCGGCGTCACGCCGGGCACCTTGTTGCGCTGCAGCGCGGCGGCGACGGCCTCGGCCCGCCGCTGCGACAGCTCCTGGTTGTGCCCGGCCGAGCCCCGCGCGTCGGCGTAGCCGAACACCTCGACCTTGAGGTTGGGCCGGTTACGGATCTCCACAGAAATCTGCAGGATCAGGTCCATGGCGCTGGTCCGCAGCGTGGTCTGGTCCGTGTCGAACTGCGCCGCGGAGATCGAGTAGACCGAGCGCGAGGGGTCGAACGGCACCGACGGGTCCTCGACGGACTTGCTCGGCGGCGTGCCGTCGCCGGTGCCGGCGCTCGTCACCGACGTCGTGCTCACCGTGCACCGGCCGCCGGCCCCGGTGCAGAGCTTCTGCCACAGCTGGCCGAGCCAGGCGACCTGCTCGGTGGTCGGGACCGGCTGCTGCGCGGCCGGCTTGCCGATGCCGACGAACTCCACCGTGACGCCGTCCAGGGTGGCGGGCTTGAGGTCGCCGCCGGCGCACTCCCGCGCGATGGCGTCGATCTCCTGGGGGTTGGCGAAGTTCGCGTGGACCAGGTTGGCGCAGCCGGTGTTGGCCAGCCCGTCCGTGGCCACGACGAGGTGCCTGGCCCCCTTGCCGTCGCGCAGCCAGCCGGCCGCGAGGCTGATCGCCTTGGCGATGTCGCTGCCCTTGGCCAGCGGCGCGCTCGCGGCGGCGGTGGCCAGGTCGGCGCCGATGCAGCCGCTGGCCTCCTGCTCCCGGCTCTGCTGGTTGGCGGTGTTCTTGACGCCCTGCTGCCAGTCGGTGGAGCGGTCCTTGGCCGTCCACGCGAGGTCGGCCGTGGTCCCGCTGAAGGGCGCGATCGAGATCGTGTCCCGCCGGTGGACGGCCTCGTCGACCATCGGCTGCAGCGCGTCGGCGTAGTCCGGCGACTGGGCCGCGGGGCCGCCCGCCCGCGTTGAGTTTGTGGTGTCCAGCAGCACGGCGGTCCGCCCGGCCCCGTCCTGGCGCTGGCTCATCCAGCCGCACTTGGCCTGCTGGCGCGGCGCCTCGCAGGCCGCCGCCCCCGCGGTGGTGAGCAGCAGCGCGAGCAGCGCCGCCGCCGGGCGCGCGGCGCTCACAGCTGGGCCTCCAGCGTCTCGCTGTCGGCGGGGCCGGCCTCGCCGAAGTCGGCCAGGTTCCACTGTCCGATGTCGACGCCCATCTGGCGGCAGAAGGCCTGCAGCGCCTTGTCGTAGGCGTTGGCGAACTCGAACAGCCCCAGCCGCTCGTGGTCGCCCACGGCCCGCCGCAGCACGCCGACGAGATCGTTGTAGCGCCGCTCGCGGTCGCGGGCCAGCGCCTGGGTCACCTTCGAGAACCGCTCGTCGACCATGCTGGCCGCGAAGAGCAGCAGGAACTGCCGCTCGTCCTTGCCCAGCTCGGCGAACTGCTCGAGCTGCTGGAGGCCGCGCAGCCAGGACTCGGTGCGCTCGCGGAGGAAGTGGTCCCGCAGCGTCTGGCTGAGGTGCTCCTCCTCGATCTTGATCCGGCGCAGCTCGAGCGGGGCCTTCTCCTCCCGCAGCTTCGGGTCGAGGAAGACCCGGACCGTGGGCACGCACTGCACCATGCCGTTGTCGTCGCCGAAGCACATGCCCTGGCGCATCTCGCGGTCGGCGTTCATCACGTTCTCCGCGGACGCGGGGTGCAGGGGCTCGAGGGTCCGGGCCAGCCGCCAGATCGTCTTGAGGAACGAGTTGACCGCCGTGTCGTGGTAGATGCCTGCGAGCTGCTCCAGCCGCACGTACTCCAGCTGCTTGCCCGGCGCATTGCGCCAGCTCAGGTGCAGGATGACGTGGAAGTCGAACACGTCACCGGCGGCCGGCACGATGAACGGCGTCTGGATCGGCCGCGGCTCGAACGTCCCGGCCGGTCGCAACGGCTCCTTCGACGCCTCCTCGGGGGGCTCGTCGATCGTCTCCGGCTCCGGCCGGGGGTCCTTGAACCAGTCCACGATCCGTCGCAAGAAGCTCATGGTGTCGGTGCCTCCGTAGTGGTCTTCAAGCGGTGGTACAGCGTCTCGATCAGTCCGGCCTTGGGGTTGCGCTTGCGCCAGATGGTGAGGTTGAACAGCGCCCGCTGGGCGAGCGCGCCGCGGAATACGTCCAGCGCCATGGCCTCGACGAACGCGGCCAGCTCCGGGTCGCGGTCGGCCAGCAGCAGCCACTGCAGCATCGGCGTCCAGGCGCGGCGGGAGGTCATGGGGCCGGTCAGCGCCCGGCGCCACAGCGCCACGAGGGCGTCGCGGTACTCGTGGTTGCCGGCCGCGATCTCGGGGAGCGCGGGCCACCCCTCCAGGCCCGCGCTCCCGGCATAGCGAGCGAGGATGACCAGCACCCGGACCGCGTGCTGGCGCAGGTGCTGGTTCTCGCTCGAGATCCACTCGGAGATCTCCCGCATGACGAGGTCGCCGCCGCCGTTGAGGAACAGCCAGCCCATGGCCACCGAGACCGCGTTGCTGGTCGCCAGGCCGGACCGGCCGCCCAGCCAAGCGATCATCTTGATCGCGTGCGGGACGTCGGCCGTGCCGATGTCCAGCCCGTAGGAGCGCGCGGCGGCGTCCTGCAGCTGCGGGTCGGAGCTGCCGGCCCAGGCGTCGACCTGCCCGTGCACCCGCTCGGCGAGGCCCTTCGCGCGGTACGCCTGGTCCATGGCGGCCGCGGCCGAGAAGCGGTACTGCACCTGCCAGCCCGCCCAGACCCGGATCACCGTGGCGTACACCTCGGCGAAGTCGAAGGCCGCGAGCAGCCCGACGATCTGCCCGGCGCGCACCCGGACCTGCGCGATCGGGCTCCCGCCGAGCACCTGCAGCCACAGCATGATGGGCCGGCGCAGCGTGTCGTAGTCGTGCCAGGCGACCTCGAGCAGCGAGCCGAGCAGGCGTACGTCGGACAGCTGCGCCGTGCGCGGGGCGCCGTCGGCGGCGACCTCGGCCGGCTGCGCCGCGACCATGCGCTGGTCGATGAGTGTGTCCAGGCTCGCGTCGAAGATCAGGTGGGCCGGCGCCGACTCCCGCACCTCGTACAGCGGCATGATCTTCTGGCTCAGCAGCTCCGCCGCCTGGAACACGTACGACAGCGGCAGGCCGTGGAAGACCGCGTAGGAGATCCGGAACGCCTGCTGGTGCGGCACCAGCTGCGGCTTGGCCGGATCGCTCGGCGGCGCCTGCAGCAGCTCCTTCGCCAGGTTGCGCAGGGCGTCGTCCCAGGCCGGGTCGACGTCGTCCAGCGGCTTGCCGCTGTGCACCACGTCCGGGCGGGTCAGCGGCGCCACCAGCAGCCGCACGACGTCGGAGACCGACCTGGTCAGCAGCAGCCGGGCGCGCACGGCGGGGTCGTCCCGCACGCGCCGGCGGTACCGCAGCAGGCTCATCTCGTCGCAGCCGGCGTAGCAGTCGGCCCGGTGCCGGCGCAGCCGGACCTCCAGGTGCCGGTCGAGGACCTCGGCCCCGTCCGGGCGCGCCACGGTGAACGGGCCCGGCTCCGGCCCGTCGACGATGACGAGGAAGGCGCCGCTGTCCGTGGCCCGCTGGCGCAGCGCCTCGACGCTGTTGGCGCGCATCGGCCGGCCGGCGCGCTCGATCACGAACCCCTGCCCGGGCTCGAGCGTCACCTCGTCGTAGAGGACGGCGAAGATGTTCTCGTCGTCGACCTCGAGGGTGCCGATCCGGGCGGGGTCGCAGCCGGCCCGCTCCAGCAGGTACAGGCCGGTCGTGGTCCGCCCGCTGCCGGGCGCCCCGCCGAGCACGACCAGGTGGCGGCCGCGGAGCTCGGCGAGCATGTCGCCGACCCGGTCGACCGGGACGTACGTCTCGATCTCCCGCGCGACGTAGCCGGCGCCGAAGGTCGCCTTCTGCACCGTGAGCTGGCGGCCGCCGAAGGAGATGTACTCGTTGTACTGGTGCTCGTAGTAGTTGTTCTGCGAGTGGT
Source organism: Dactylosporangium sp. NPDC051485 (assembly GCF_040682015.1). NCBI lineage: Bacteria > Bacillati > Actinomycetota > Actinomycetes > Micromonosporales > Micromonosporaceae > Dactylosporangium > Dactylosporangium sp. NPDC051485. The sequence continues at coordinate 77,893 of NZ_JBFAZW010000009.1, read as the reverse complement.
CGCCCTGGCCGATGGCGCCGCGGTTGACGTGCGCCTCGTTCAGGGTCTCCCGGCCGGCGGCGACGGCCCGCATCTCCTCGGGCATGTTGTCGTACCGGCCGCCGCCGTCCTCGGCCGAGCCCGGGCCCCCTTCGGGCTGCTTGCCCTCGATGCCGCCGATGCTCTGCCGGGAGCTGAGCGAGGCGACCGAGTCCAGCGCCGACTTGGCGGGCTCCGGCTTCGCGGGCTCGGCCACCTCCTCGCCCTCGGCCGGCTTCTCGTCCTCGACGCCGAGCTCTCCATCGAGTTCGACGCCGAGTTCGACGCCGACGTCCCCGGCGTCGAACTCGTCCGCCGGTATCGGTGCGGGCGCCTCCTCGGTCTCGTCCGCCATCAGGCGCCGTTCTCGTAGAAATAGTTGGTGGTGTGATCGCCCTGGCTCAGCACGCCGTGCTCGAGCGTGCCCGTCCGGGCGCCGGGCGAAGCGGCGGGCTCCGGCCGGGTGGGCCGCGGGACGTGCTCGGACAGCACGGCCACGAGCGCGGGCAGGTCGAGCTCCAGGTTTCGGGAGCGCAGGCTCATCGCCGAGTGGTTGCTGAGCTCGGCGATCCCGCTCGGCAGATCCCCCGACTTGGGCAGCGGGGTGCCATCCAGCACCAGCGGAATGATCGTGATGTTGCGCTGCAGCGATGTCTCGATCTCGTACCGGACGAAGTCCTTGTCCTGATCGATGAGCCGCTCCCCGAGCGGGTTGCGCAGGATGAGCCAGTTCGGGCCGATGAGCACGAGCAGCACGGTGCAGTCGCGCAGGCGGCGGTCCAGCTCCGGGGGGAAGGGGGCGCCCGGCGGGAGGTCGGTCGAGTCGAGAAAGATCTTCTCTGCGCCGAATACCTGGCGCAGCTCCCGATTGAGATGCGCCGCGGCCTGGTGGCCGTCGCCGGTACGGTAATTGATGAATACGCCGGACATTCCGGTGGCCTTTCACGCAAGAAGTGAGGCAGGCCCCAGCGTGGCATCGGCGACGGCCGGAAATCAATGGTTGCCCATGGCCCCTTCGGGCGGACAACGGGATACGGCGAGACCGGTCGGAATTGGCTTTCGGTCGACCCCATTCCGGCTATCACCATACGCGGCAAATTCAGGGATGCAGGGCCATCGCCAATTCGGGCATGATGCGCACGACGGCGGGGTCGCCGTGCCATCGCCGGAGGGTTTGATTGAGCCGCCGAAGGTCGCTGCGCACGGTGGCCGAATCGACGAACCGGACGACCTCGGCCACCGGCCCGAGCACCGTCCCGGCGGCCTCGAGCTCGCGCTGCTCGGCCAGCGCCAGGGCGAGCCGGGCGCCGTAGCGGGCCCGGACCCGGTGCGCGTGGGCGGGGATGCACTCGAACTCCCGGCCCAGGATCTCGGCCGACTCCCGGGGCCGGGCCAGGTCGAGCAGGCACCAGCCGCGCACGAACGCGGTCGGGTCGCGCATGGTCGCGCTGCCCAGCACCGGCAGCGCCGCCGCGGGCGCCGGGTCGGCCTCCTGGGCCTGCTCGCCGGCCCGGTCCAGCATGCGCAGGCACTCGAGCTCGTTGCCGGCCAGCCCGTGCCCCTGGGCCAGCCGCTGCAGGGCCATCGCGCGCACCCGCGGCGTGGTGGCGGCGGCCAGCGCGGCCTCGGCGGCCCGCACGGTGCCGAGCGGGTCGTCGTCGTACAGCGCCAGCTCCGCCGCCCGGATCAGCAGGTACGTGCCGAGCTCCCCGTCGCCGGCCTCGTGGGCCATGTCGCCGGCCAGCCCGTTCCACCAGGCGCAGGCCCGCGGGTCGCCGCTCTCCTGGGCCATCCAGCCCGAGTACTCCGCGAACCGGGCGCCGACGCGCAGCAGGCCGGTCCGGTCGGCCCCGCGCGCGAGGCCCGCCTGGGTGCGCAGCGAGTGCACGATCGCGGCCGCGATTTTCAGCACGTCGGCCGGCCGCCCGGACTGCCCGAGCCGGCGCACGTCGTGCAGCAGCTGGACGTAGGCGGCGACCCCGTCGCCCAGCACCGGCCCGGTCGGCGCGGTCCGCGGCCGGGGCCAGCCCATCGCCACCGTGGCCGCCGTCGAGGTCAGCAGCGTGCGCCGGCTGATCGCCTGGAAGCCCCCGGCGCCGTCGTCCTGCATCTGGATCGTCCAGTCCCCGCCCGCGTCCGCCGCGCCGGCCTCGGCGCGCGGCGGGTGGTGGACCGGGACCAGCCCGGCGAGTGCCCCACCCGCGCCGAGGACATTGTCGAGCCGCCGCGCGAGGGCGATATTCGGCGGCTTCGCTCCGGATTCGATCTTGCTCAGATATCCCTTGCTGTACTTCGACAGGTCGGCGAGCGCCTCCAGTGAAAGATCGCGATCCCGCCGCCACCGCTTCAACTCGGTCCCGAATTGTTGCCCGTGCGCGTCTTCGGGCGCCATGCCGCACCACCGGGTTTCCGTCGCTCAACCGGACAGGGAATGAGGCAACGGTAGACCCGCGGCGCAAATGTGAAATAGATGCTGATCAAGGCAGACTGTGTGGTCTGCGGCCGTTGGGCACCAATTCGCCGGGGGCGGGCAGTCCAAGATCACGCAGGAAACGGCCGGTTTGGGCGTTTCGGTCAAGTTCCCCACCGGTCGGCCGATGTGCCCGATGTGCGGGATGGGGCGGCTGGGCGGCTGGGGTCGCCGCGGCGGGCCGGGGCGAAGACCTCGGCCCCGGCTGTGCTGCCCGGTGGTCGGGCCGCGGTGCGCGAGGCGTGGCACGGCGGCGGCGCCGAGCGCCCGCGTCACAAGGCGAAACGGGAGGGCCGCAACCGGATCGCGGCGGGCCAGCGGCCACCGGAGATCCCCAGCGGTTTGATAATCTCAGCGGTTTGAGGGAGCAAGCCACGAGCATGTCCGACCATCGAGCGGACCAGTCCGCCGGCGTCGCCGGTGGACCGGTGGCGCTGACGTTCGCGGAGCTGGAGTTCGTCCTGCGCTCCGCGGCCGAGCGCGGGGTCGACGTCGACGGCGTGCGCCGCCGCCTCAACTTCCAGCCCGGCGTCTCCACCGGCATCGTCGTCGCCTCCGGCATCGCCTCGCTGCTCGCCCGCGACCTGTGCCGGCTGGAGGGCGACCGGCTGGTGCCCGGCGAGTTCGTGCAGTGCGCGATCGCCGCCCTGGCGACCCGGCACACCAGCACCGAGGCGGCCGGGTGGATGGACGGGCGCCCGGTCGTCGTGCACCTGTTCAGCGGGGTGACCGGCCGGCTGGCCGTGTACCCGGGCTCCTACGGGCTGTTCACGGTGGAGCTGATCGATGCGGCCGAGCCGCTGTCGGCCCCGGTGCTGCGCTTCCTGGACCTGTGCACGTCGGGCCGCGGCGCGGCGACGGTGCTGGTGCGCACCCGGGCCGGCGAGGCGGACGAGGCCGGCGTGGTGGTGGCCCGCAGTGCCGCCGGCGCCTGGTTCGTCTCCGACTCGCTGGAGCGCCCCGACCCCGGCCGGCCGCTCGGCCGCGACGCCGCGGTGGCCCGGCTGCTGAGCCTTCTCGCGCAACCGGTGGGGGTCTGATGGCCGTACACATGACCGGTTGGACGGTGGTGTCCGCTCGGCTCAACGGGTCTGATCTGATGGTGGCTGGCCGCGGGCGGGCGACGGGCCGATGATTGCGGTTTCTGACGGTGGCCGGTCGGGATATGGCGGGCCCGGACGGTTGGCTGGGGCGATGGCGGTGGAGGACTGATGGCGAACATCCGCGCCGGTGCGGCGAGCGACGTCGGCAAGGTGCGGCGCCGCAACGAGGACAGCGCGCTGGCCGGTCGGAGCGTCTTCGCCGTCGCCGACGGCATGGGCGGCCACGCGGCCGGCGACGTGGCCAGCCGGATCGCGGTCGAGGCCTTGCAGCGCCTGGACGACTCGGCCGGCGCGAACGGCGTCGGCCCCCTGGACGTGCGCGACGCGATCGTGCAGGCCAACGCCGACATCCTCGGCGCCGCCGCGGCCGACCCGGCCCAGGGCGGCATGGGCACCACCGCCGCGGGCCTGACCCTCGGCATCGTGGACGGCGACGAGTGCTGGATCGTCTTCAACGTCGGCGACTCCCGCGTGTACCGCAGCGCCGGGGGCAGCCTCGAACAGCTCACGGTCGACCACGTGGCCCCCGAGGCCGTCACCATGCGCCGGGGCGTGATCACCCGGGCGCTGGGCACCGACCCGGGCCCGCGGCCGGACCTGTGGGTGCGCACGGCGGTGCCCGGCGAGCGGTACCTCGTCTGCTCCGACGGCCTCTCGCTCGAGCTCACGGACGAGGAGATCGCCACCGTGCTCTCCTCGGTCCCGGACCCGGTCGAGGCGGCCGAGGAGCTGGTCCGGCGCGCGGTCCTGGCCGGCGGCCGCGACAACGTGACCGTCGTCGTGGTCGACCACCGCCCGGACTGACCCGTATCGGCGGCGTTTCGCGACCGGACTTATGCCTCGCCGGGCGGAAGGCCGGTCAGGTGCGGGAATGTCGTTTTGTGCGGCCCTCCGTACGCCGTGATGAGCGGCAAGCCGGCCTCGAGCCCGGGCGCGGTCGAACTGCTGGTGCGGACCGGCGTCAGGCGCGCTGGCGGGGCCAGCGCATGCCGGTCTCCGCGGCCGGGTGGACCTCCTCGACGTCGCCGAGGACGACGACCAGCACCGGCACGCCATCGGGAAGGCCGAGCTCCTCGCGCTCGCGCGGCGTGGGCATCCGGGCCCGCAGCACCGCCTGTGCCGGCATCTCCACGATCGTCGGCGGCACGTCCACCGCGGCGCCGACGGCCCGGCGCTCGACCGGGCCGACCCGCACGATGTTGTCGCGGCCGAGCAGGAGCAGCCCCTCGCGGCGCAGCACGCGCAGCGCCTTCAGGGCGGTGTCCCGCCCGGTACCGTGATCGCGGGCCAGCTGTTCGGCACTCGGCACCGCCTCCCCGGGCGCCAGCGCGCCGGAGGTGATTCGCTCGCGCAGCGCGTCGGCGACATCCAGGTAGCGCACCATGCCGTCAATGTAGCCAAGTGGCCACAGGAACACAAATCCCCGGCGCGTCGGTGGAACTTCCAGGCCCCGAGGATGCCGGAGGTCCCGGAACGTCAGGCGACATTCCGGGACCTCGTGCGCGAACGTCAGGCGGGGGAGGACTGGCGGTAGGCCAGCACGCCGACCACCAGGCCGGCGAGGCCGAGGACCAGGCCCGCGATGCCGAGGCCGATGGCGGTGCCGTCGCTACCGGAGCCGGACGCCTCGGCGGTCGCCGTCGGGCCGGCCGAGGCGGCGGTCGTGTCGGCCTTCTTGGTGAGCTTCAGGACCGGGGCCGGGTGCTCGGCCTCGGCGCCCGCCGACGGCTCGTCGATCCAGCGGACGATCTCGCCGTTGGAGTACGTCTGCAGGGCCTTGAACACGATCTGGTCGGTCTGCGGCAGCGGGCCGAGGGAGACGTCGAACTCCTGGAACTGGTGGGGCTTGATGCCCGAGTTGGCGTCGGCCGTCCAGGTGATCTTCGAGACGGCCTCCGTGATCTCGCCCCCGTCGCCGGTCTTGAGGGGGGTGGTGAGCTTCGAGCTCTCGGTCACCGCCGTCCAGCCCTGCACCGGCTTGAGCGACACCGATGCGATCGGCTTGTCGGTCGGGATGGCCACCTCCAGCTTCGTGGTGCTCGCGTCGTCGCGCTCGGTCGGCACGCGGAAGGTCACCTTGGTGTAGCCGCCCTGGACGGCCGTGTTCGGGTTGACGGTGACGTGCGCGGAGGCGACGGCGGGGAAGGCGAGCGCCGCGGTGATGGCCGCCGCGGCGGCGACACCGGCGCGGACCACGTGGGTCAGGCGCATGACGGGGAGTTCCTCTCGGGTGCCGGGGATGTGTCGCGCGGTTAGTCGCCACACATCCCCGCAAAGTTCCCGAATGTCTCCCAGGCGGTTACCGGGCTTCTTTCAGGTCGCCGGGATCGGCCCAGGCGGTGCCGATCGCGGCCAGCGCGAAGAGCCCGACGGCCAGCACGTGCACCGCCGTGCACCACAGGCAGATGGCCTTCAGCGTGAACAGCTCGGCGAAGACCAGGTAGAAGACGAAGAGCACGCCGATCCCGGAGAAGATCAGGCGGCCGTACCGCAGGGCCGGCAGTGGCGAGCGCCACAGGGCCGGGAGCGACAGGACGAGCATGATCACGAAGTACACCAGGCCCAGAATGGCGACCGGGATGCCCAGGAACGCCGACTGTTCCGACGTGGTGACCTTCAGGCAGTTCAGCGCGCCGGTCTCCGGGCAGGCGAGGGTGGTCGAGGACGTGAAGTGCTCGATGGTGAGGTACACCGACACGGCCAAGCCGGCGACCGCCAGCACCATCGACGCGAGCGGCACCCAGGGCTGCACCAGGCTGCGGTCGATCTCGACCTCACTGACCGACATTGGCGAACTCCCCCTGGAAGGCCTTCACGGCGGCGCTGGAACACACGTCGGCCGGCTGCGCGCCGGTCAGCTTGCAGATGAGCGCGGTGAGCGCGTTGGCGTTGCCGTTGATCGCGCCGCCGAGCTGGCTGTTCGGGTCCTTGATGGCGGCGACGATCTGGGCGTGCGAGTGGTTCTGCAGCAGCTGGGGGCTGAAGGAGGCGCCGGCCAGCACGGCCCGGTTGGCGAAGTCCATGAAGGGGATCGATCCGGCCGAGTCCTGGGGGACGTACGGCGGCGCGTTGAACTTCTGCACGATCTGCACCTGCGCGGGCGTCAGCTGGTCCAGCGGCGCGTACTGGCCGTTCTTGCGCACGTTCGTGGTCGTCTCCACGCCCTGGAAGGCGATGTACTGGCTCGTGTACGTCGAACCGTGGAACGACAGCGTCGGCGTGTTGGGGAACGTGTCGTCGGCGGCGGACGTGGTCAGCGCGAGGTCGCTGAAGGTCCCGAACCGCGACAGGGCCACCACCACGGGCCAGCGCTGGGCGGCGCAGAAGGGGCAGTACTCGGCCCCGACGTACAGCAGCAGCGGCTTCCCGCCCTCGGTCAGCGTCGCCTGCCCGGTGACCACCGTCGGCAGCACCTGGGCGGAGCCCTTGCCGACCTGGTCGAGGGTGGCCGCCGGCACCGAGGTGACCCCGGCGGTGATCTCGGCGGCGGCGCTGCCCGTCGGCAGGGCGCTGGGCGCCTCGCCGCCCCCGCCGCCCGCCCCGGACCCGAGCCGGACCACGATCATCACGGCGAAGACCAGCAGGACGGCGCCGATGGCGGAGTACGCCATCCGGAGGCGGCCGTGCCGGGCCGTCGCCCGCTCCTGGATCATCCGCATTCGGCGCGCATATTCGCGCGAGTCGCGCTGCCGTTTGGACACGCGGCCACCTTCCGGAGAAACGTCGGTCTTGTCTTAGTCGCACGCGCCGCGGTCCTGGTTCCCCGGAACTCGGCAAAGATCACCCGCCGAGGCTCGATGCTAGGCGGTCCGGCGCGTCGCGCGGCCGGGTACAAGGTCCCGAACCGCGGGGTGAGAAGGGCCTAAAGTCGGCGGCAACATCGTCGTGCACGGATGCGAAGGGGCGATTCGAACAACATGCAGAGACGACACCTGCTCGCGGCCGCTGGCGGAGCGGTCGCCGGAGCCGCCGGGCTGGCCGGCAGCGCCGCGGCCGCGCCCGCCGGGGCCGACGCGCTGCGGCCCGGCAAGACCCGCCTGATCAGCCTGTCCCACGTCAACGACCCCGCCAAAACCAATATCTACCCCGGGGACCCCGCGTTCACGCTCGAGACCATCGCCACGATCGAGAACGATGGGTACTACCTGCAGTACGTCCGGGAGGGCGAGGCGACCGGCACGCACTGGGGCGCGCCGGGGCACTTCAACGCCGGCGAGCCGCTCGCCGACGAGCTCGACCCGAACGATCTCTTCCTGCCCGCGGTGAAGATCGACGTGCGGGACAAGTGCGCCCGCAACGCCGACTACGCGCTCACCGTCGACGACGTGAAGCAGTGGGAGCGCCGCCACGGCCGCATCCCCAACGAGTCCATGATCATTATGTGGACCGGCTGGGAGTACAAGTGGGGCACCCCGGCCTTCCCCAACCTCGACGCCGACGGCGTGCTGCACCAGCCCGGCTTCGCGCCGGAGACGGTCCAGTGGTTCATCGACACCGGCCGGATCGGCCGCAACGGCGGCACCGGCATCGACACGTTCGGGCCGGACCTGGGCACGGACCCGCAGTTCCTCGCCTCGCTGCTGGTGTACCAGCGGCACCGGGTCAGCCTGGAGATCCTGGCCGGGCTGGCCCGGTTCCCCACCACGGGCGCCTCGGTGCTGTGCGGCGGCTTTATCAACCTCAAGGGCGCGGGATCGACGGCCCTGATCTACGGCGTGATCCCGCCGGGTGTGCATGCGTGAATGAGGTCGGGCCGGTGCCGTGCGCCGTTCGGCGGCGCCGGCCCGATTGACGTAAGGAGTGGGTGACTCCTAGTGTCGTAACGTATGAGCACCATTTCCGGCGCCGAGACGCCGCAGGCGGCCGCCACCCCGCTGGTCCTGCCGATCTCGCGATCGCTGTTCTGGCTGGGCGGCACGGCGCTGCTGGCCCTGCTCGTGTACTACTTCGTCGGCATCGACCAGGGCGCCGTCTCGATCTTCGGCAGTGACACCCACCTGCACGAGTTCGTCCACGACGGCCGGCACTTCCTCGGCTTCCCCTGCCACTGACGCGGGGGCGTGAGCCCATGTGACGCTGGCGCGCCGCGACTTACTCGTCCACGACGGCTGGCATGTTCTCGGCTTCCCCTGCCGCTGACGCGGGGGCGTGAGCCCATACGCCGATAAGTCGGGCGCTGGCGCGCCACGACTTATCGGATTTTTCGCCTGACAGGCGGCATATCCGGTGAGAATCGGACTTAAGCTCCGACGGGGTATAAGTCAGAAAAGTCGCGGCGCGCCAGCGCCCGACTTTTCGTTCGCGGCCGAACGATCAGGGGTGTCGCAGCACGTCGGTCGCCGCGGGTGCTGCCGTGCGGGATGCGGTAGCACAGGCCGCGGTTGCGGTCGTCAGGGGTGTCGCAGCACGCGGTCGCCGCGGGGGCCGCCGTCCGGGATGCGGTAGTACGAGCAGCAGCTGCGGTCATCGGGGTTTGGTAGTGCAGGCCGCGGTTGCGGTCGTCAGGGGTGTCGCAGCACGCAGTCGCCGCAGGTGCCGCCGCCCGGGATGCGGTAGTACAGGCAGCAGTTGCGGCGGCGCAGCGAGTGGTGCCCGACGAGCGCCATCCCCGCCAGCGGCGGCCGTTGCAGCAGGCCCGCCACCGCCGCCCAGGCGCCCTCCGGCAGCTGCCCCGCCGCCCCGCCCAGCGCCGACGCCGCGTTGCCCCACAGCACCTGCGGCGAGAGCCGGAACCGGGCCCGGAACACCTCCAGCAGCGGCGCCACCAGCCCCAGCACGGCCACGTCGAAGAGGTCCGACGCCGGGCGGGTGCCGACCGGGCCGACCGCCATCGGCAGCGGGCCGCCGGGGACCGGCCGCCACCACAGGTCGCCGGGGCCCACGGCGCGGATCGGCCCGTCGAGCGACTCGGCCAGCAGCGGGGACAGCAGGCGCGAGGCGTAGCCGAGGAACAGTACGGAGGCGACGACCCGCTCGGGCACCGCGGCCTCGTCCAGGCCGAACATGGCCACCAGGCCCTGCCGCGACACGGCCACGCGCTGCGCCAGGACGTCGGGCTCCAGCAGTTCCGTGAAGGGGCGCCAGTCCGGGCCCGGGGCGTATTCGTCCCAGACGAAGTACGGGTTCACCCGCCGTACTTTAGTGATGGGCCGGTGATGGTTGAACCCTGAACCGTCTCGGGGTGTACACCGTCGGGGTGGCCGTGGAGAGGGGCTATGCGTGACGCGCGACGAGGAGCTCATGACCGCGCTGTACACCGAGCACTACGGTGTGCTGCTCGCGTTCGTCTCGCGGTACGAGCGGGACCGCCACCGCGCGGAGGACCTCGTGCAGGACACGCTCCTGCGGGCCTGGCGGCACATCGAGCGCATCGACGTCAGCCGGGACACCACCCGGGCCTACCTGCTCACCATCGCGCGCAACGTGGTCAGCAACGCGTGGCGGGCCGAGCAGCGCCGGCCCCGGCTGGTCTCCGACCCCGACGCGGTCGCCGCCGTCGCCGATCCCGGCAACGTCGACGAGCTGGTCGAGGGCTGGCTCATCCGGGCCGCGCTGGACCGGCTGTCGGCCGAGCACCGCGAGGTCATCAAGTCCGTGTACTACGACGGGCGGACCGTCGCCGACACGGCCCGCCGGTTGTCGGTACCGGAGGGTACCGTCAAGTCGCGCGCGTACTACGCGGTCCGCGCGCTGCGTGCGGTGTTCGAGGAGATGGGAGTCTTACGGTGACCGCCGGGCACGACGCGGTGCGCCGGCTGCTCGGGGCCTACGTCCTGGGCGGCCTCGACGATGCCGACCAGAGCACGGTCGACGCCCACCTCAGTGGCTGCGCCGAGTGCCGCGCCGAGGTCGGGCGGCTGGCCGCGGTGCCGGAGCTGCTGCAGCGCCTCCCGGCGGGGGACTGCGCGACCCTGGAGCCGCCGTCGCGGGCCGGCCTGGACGCGTTCCTGCGCCGGGCGCGCCCCCGCCGCCTGCCGGTCGTCGCGCTCGCCGCCGCCTGCGCCGTGCTGGCGATCGTGGCCGTCGTCCTGGCGCTGCGCCCGAAGCCGGAGGCGCCGCCCGTGGCGCAGGCGACGGCGTCGGCCAGCGGACCGGCCCCGACGGTGGTCCAGTTCGAGGCCGCCTCCGGCAGCGAGCTGAGCGGCCGGGCCCTGCTGACCCCGAAGCAGTGGGGCGTCTCCGTGTCGCTGGAGCTGGCGGGGCTGCCCGGCGACGGGCCGTTCGTGATGCGGGTGCTGGACCGCGGGGGCCAGGCCGAGCAGGCCGCCTGCTGGGGCCGCACCTCCTCCGCCCAGGCCCGGGTGACCGGGGCGAGCTCGATCCAGCTGGTCAACGTCGGCTCGATCCAGGTCGCCGATTACGACGGCCACCTGCTCGGATCCGCCCATATCGCATAAATCCGGAAGCTAGGGTGTGCGATGTGGACCCGTTAGGTGTTGCCGGCATCGCCACCCGAGTGACGGAAATCCGCGGCCAGCTCGCGGCGTTCCAGGCGCCCAAGGCGGCCTCCGGGACAACGTTCGCGGAGACGTTGCGCACCGTGCAGGCCGATGACGTGCAGCGGTACGGCAACGGCAAGATCCCGGAGGGTGCGCTCCAGCGGGTCGGCGGCACGGACCACCGCCTGCAAGCGCCGGCCGCCACGTCGCTGGAGGCCCTGATGAGCGCGGCCCGCCGCGACGGCGTGCACATCGGCATCACCGACTCGTACCGCTCCTACGCCGAGCAGGTCGACCTGGTCCGGCGCAAGGGCCTCTACTCCCAGGGCGGCCTCGCGGCCAAGCCCGGGACCAGCGACCACGGCTGGGGCCTGGCCGTCGACCTCGACCTCGACGCGAAGGCCCAGGCCTGGATGCGGGCCAACGCCGGCCGCTACAGCTTCGCCGAGACGACCCCGCGCGAGCCGTGGCACTGGGCCTACCGCCCTTCGACAATGCAGGCGTGACCGCACGGCACCATGGGGTGTACGGCGTGGCCGCCCTCGTCTTCGCGTTGCCGGCCGGGCGCCCCGCGTGCCGCCGCAGCCTGCGTGCCCAGGCCTCGCCGTTGGCGCCTTTCTGACAGCCCTGGCGGCAATCAGCGGACTCATCTGATCACCCCGCCGCGGTTAGCCTCTGGGCGAGCGTCGATCGGCGTAAGGAGGGCATAGCGTGGTGACCGGTTTCCGCCATGACCTGGCGCAGCTGCTGAAGGCCAGGTTCCCGGTCCTCTACGTGGAGTCCTACGAGGAGCACCGGGTGCTGTCCGAGCTGGCCGCCGTGGCCGCCGACGCGGCGCTGGTGCGCACCCCGCGGCCGGTCTGGACCTGGTCGGCGACCAGCGGGCTGGTGCAGCCGGACGGGGCGGTCCAGCAGTACACCTCGGAGCCCGACAACGCCCTGGAGGCCGTGCTGCGCATCCAGCAGCCGGGCCTGTTCGTCTTCCGGGACCTGCACAACTCGCTCGGCGGGGACGTGCCGGTGCTGCCCAGCGTGGTACGCCGGCTGCGGGACATCGCCGCCGCCTTCAAGGCCGGCGCGGCGCCCCGCACGCTCGTCATCGTGGCGCCGGTACTGCGGATCCCGCCCGACGCCGAGAAGGACGTCACAATCGTCGACTTCCCGCTGCCGACCGAGGCCGAGATCCGCGGGGTGCTCGAGGGCATGATCGCGAACAACGCCGCCAGCGGCCGGATCCGCATCGACCTCGACCCGGTCGGCCGGGAGAAGTTCGCCAAGGCCGCGGCCGGGCTGACCCTGGCCGAGGCCGAGAACGCCTTCGCCCGGGCCATGGTCAACGACGGCGTGCTCGACCTGCAGGACCTGACCGTCGTGCACGAGGAGAAGCGGCAGGCGGTGCGCAAGGCCGGGGTGCTCGAGTACGTCGACGCCGGCGTCCGGCTGGACCAGGTCGGCGGCCTGGAGAACCTCAAGCGCTGGCTGGCCAAGCGGGACAACTCCTGGCTGGCCGCGGCGGCCGAGTGGGGCCTGCCCGCGCCGAAGGGCGTGCTCATCACCGGCGTGCCGGGCTGCGGCAAGTCGCTGACCGCCAAGGCCGTCGCCGCCGCCTGGGGCCTGCCCCTGCTGCGCCTGGACATCGGCCGGGTCTTCTCCGGGCTGATCGGCTCCAGCGAGCAGAACATGCGCGCCGCGCTGCGCACCGCAGAGGCCAGCGCCCCCTGCGTGCTGTGGGTGGACGAGATCGAGAAGGGCTTCGCCACCTCGGGCAGCAACGACGGCGGCACCACCAACCGCGTCTTCGGCACGTTCCTGACCTGGATGCAGGAGAAGACCGGGGCGGTGTTCGTCATCGCCACCGCCAACGACATCGAGCGCCTCCCGCCCGAACTGCTGCGCAAGGGCCGCTTCGACGAGATCTTCTTCGTCGACCTGCCCAGCCGGGCCGAGCGGTCCTCGATCTGGTCGCTGCACCTGCGCCGGCGCCTGGCCCGCCCCGCCGTGCAGGGCCACCTGCAGCTCGACCAGGCCCTCCTGCACGACCTGTGCGACCTGTCCGCGGGCTACTCCGGCGCCGAGATCGAGCAGGTCGTCGTGGCCGCGCTCTTCGACGCCTTCTCCGAGCGGCGCCCCCTGCGCCGTGAGGACCTGCAGCGGGCGGCGGCCGCGACGGTACCGCTGAGCGTGACCCAGGCCGAGAAGCTCGACGTGATCCGCGAGTGGGCCCGCACCCGCGCGGTGGCCGCCACCGCACCCGAGGACTGGGACCCCAGCGGGGAGCCCCCGACCGCGCCGATGCCGGTGCTCGGCGCCCAAGGCCGGACGATCGAGGTCTGACGATGAGTGTTTCCCTGATCCTGATACCGCTGGCCATCGCCGCCGCGGCCGCCCACGCGGGCCTGAGCAAGGGCAAGGACGCGACGGTGTGCCAGGTGCAGACCCGGATGCGCGACGCCGGCCTGCTCGCCGCCGCCCTGCGCGAGTCCCGCGCCGCCGTGGCGAGCGAGGACGGCGTCCTGGTCGCGGACTGGGCGGGCGTGCGGGCCCGCTTCGCCCGCGACGAGCGCCAGATCTGGACCGCCCACTTCACCGGCGACGTCGACGAGGCGCGGGCGGTGGACATCGTGCGCGCCGTCGACGCCGCCTACGGCCGCCAGGTCCAGCAGGCGGTGCTGGCCCGGCTGACCGAGCGGGCGCCGGCGGCCGGGCTGCGCCTGGAGTCCCGCTCGGTCACCCCCGACCGGGCGGTCCGGCTGGTCTTCGCCGTGGAGCGGGCCTCGTGAGCGGTCCTGCGAAGCGGCTCGTGGTGACCGTCGCCGCCGACGGCACGGTGTCGGCCGTGACCGAGGGCATCACCGGGTCGAAGTGCCTCAACTACATCGCCGTCCTCGAGGATCTGCTCGCGGCGCAGACCGTCCACAGCGAGTACACCTCCGACTTCCACCGCGTCACCGGAGCCGTCACGAACCGACAGGAGCAGCACGATGGCCGCTAACCCGACCGGCCTCGGCTGGCGCCTGCGCAACAGCTGGTGGGTCCTGCTGGTGGTGCTCGGCCTGGGCTGCCTGGGTGGCTCGGGCTACCTGTACATCGGCATCACCGCCCGCAAGCCGGCCTGGTGGGGTCTGGGCGTCGTCTACCTGGTCCTGCCGTGGGCGGGGCTGGTGGCCATCAACCGCCTCGGCCAGGACTCCTCGGTCAGCACCGCGATCGCCGTGGGGTACTTCGTCCTGTGGTTCGAGAGCATCGTCCACGCCCTGTTCCTCAACGGCTCCTGGTTGCGCTGGCGGGCCGCCAACCGCCCCTGGTTCGAGCAGCCGCCGGTGCTGGCCCCGCCGCCGGTGCTGGCTGCGCCGCCGGTTGCGGGTCCGCCGCCGGTCGTGTCCGCGCTGGACGTCAACGCCGCGACCGTGGCACAGCTCGTCGAGGTGGTCCGGCTGGACCCGGTGCGCGCGGGGCGGCTGATCGCCGACCGCGAGGCCCGGGGCGGCTTCCAGACCGTGGAGGAGTTCGGCGCCGCCCTGGCCCCGCACGAGTTCGCCCGCGTCCGCGGGCAGCTGACGTGCACGCCGAGGCCCCGGGCGCGGCAGAACCCCGCGGGACCCGGCCGTGTCGTCGACTTCTGACAACATCCTGCCCATCGGCCGGTTCGTCGACCGCACGGTCGCCGAGGGGCCGGGCGAACGGACCGCGATCTGGGTCCAGGGCTGCACGATCCGCTGCGCCGGCTGCTTCAACCCGCACCTGTGGGCCTTCCGCGGCGGCACGCCGACCCCGACCGGGGAGGTCATCGCGCGGGTCCTCGCAGCCGGCACGGAGGGGCTGACCCTGCTCGGCGGCGAGCCCTTCGACCACGCCGCCCCGCTGGCCGAGGTGGCCCGGGCCGCGGGCGCCGCCGGCCTGTCGGTGATGACGTTCTCCGGCTACACCACGGCGCAGCTCAACGGGCAGGTGCACGCCGGCCGGCCCGGGGTCGCGGCGCTGCTGAAGGCCACCGACCTGCTCATCGCCGGGCCCTTCGTGGCCGGGCTGGTCGACCGCGACCGCCCGTGGGCCGGCTCCACCAACCAGGAGTTCGTCCAGCGCGGCGACCGGATTCCCGTGGCCGCGGTGGCCGCGACCCCGGACCGCCTGGAGATCACGGTCGCCGCGGACGGCGTGCTCTCGGTCAACGGCTGGGCCGACGACGAGACCCTCGACGCGCTGCTGCACGACCTGGGCCGCCGCTCACTCCACCAGGAACACGACCAGGGTGCGGGGGCCGTGCACGCCCTCGACCCGGTTCAGCTCGATGTCGCTCGTCGCTGACGGCCCGCTGACCAGCGTCAGCGGCCGGCCCGGATCGAGCCGGGCCAGCAGGTCCGGCACCGACTGGACGACCTGGTCGGCGCGGACCACGCAGTAGTGCCGGTCCGGCACCAGCGTGATCGCCCGCCGGCCCTGGCCGGGCGATGCGTCCAGGGCGATCGTGCCGGTCTCGGCCACCGCGGCGGCGCAGCCGGTGACCACGCCGGCGTAGGCGTCAAGGGCGGGCGCGTCGAGCGTGCCGTCGTCGACGATCGCGCCCGGCACGTCGAAGGGCAGCCCCGGCGGCACGATCAAGGGCCCGACCCCGTCGAGCGCCGCGGCGAGGTCCGCCGCCAGCCCGTCGGCGGTGGTGTGCACGACGGTCGCCTTGTAGTCCTCCAGGCGATCGGCGAGCAGCCGCAGGTCGCCGGCGCGGGCGGGATCGGCCCGGCGGTAGCCGCGCGGCACCTCGGGGACCGCGGGGGAGGAGCCCAGCGCGGATCGGATCCGGGCGAGGACCTCCGAGCGGGCGTCGGTGTCAGCCATTGCGGGTGCGCCACCATTCGCGGAAGGTCTGGGCCGGGGGCTCGGGCAGGTCGCGGCTCGCCGTCCAGCCCCGGGCGAACGGCGCGGCGAGGGGCAGGAGCCGGCGGAGCCGCTCGGCGCCGCGGAACCGGCCGGGGCGGGCCATCACCCACGAGGCGGCGGCCATCGAGATCGCCTCCGGCGACGGGCCCTTGCGCTCCTCGACGTGCTTCGTGCGCAGGTGGACCAGCATGGACGGAATGTCGATGCGCACCGGGCAGGCGTCGAAGCAGGCGCCGCAGAGGCTGGAGGCGTACGGCAGCGAGGCGTTGTCCTCGACCCCGGTCAGCTGCGGGCTCAGCACGGCGCCGATCGGGCCGGGGTAGACCGAGCCGTAGGCGTGGCCGCCGGTCCGCTCGTACACCGGGCACACGTTGAGGCAGGCGCTGCACCGGATGCAGTGCAGCGCGGAGCGGCCGGCCTCGTCGGCGAGCACCGCGGTCCGCCCGTTGTCCAGCAGCACGAGGTGGAACTCCTGCGGCCCGTCGCCGGGCGTCACGCCGGTCCACAGCGACGTATACGGGTTCATCCGCTCGCCGGTGGAGGAGCGCGGCAGCAGCTGCAGGAACACCTCCAGGTCGGTCCACGTGGGCACGACCTTCTCGATGCCCATGACCGTGATCAGCGTCCGCGGCAGGGTCAGGCACATGCGCCCGTTGCCCTCGGACTCGACCACGGCCAGGGTGCCGGTCTCGGCCACGGCGAAGTTGGCCCCGGAGACGGCGACCTTCGCCGAGAGGAACTTGCGCCGCAGGTGCTCGCGGGCGGCCATGGCCAGCCGGCGGGGATCGTCGGTGAGGTCCGGCGGCGCGTCCGGCATCTCGCGCAGGAAGATGTCGCGGATCTCGGTGCGGTTGCGGTGGATGGCCGGCACGAGGATGTGCGAGGGCTTGTCGTGGCCGAGCTGGACGATGAGCTCGGCGAGGTCGGTCTCCCAGGCCGCGATGCCCTCGGCCGCCAGGGCCTCGTTGAGCCCGATCTCCTGGGTCGCCATCGACTTGACCTTGACGACCTCGTCGGCGCCGGCCGCCCGGACCAGGCCGGTCACGATCCGGTTGGCCTCGTTGGCGTCGCGGGCCCAGTGCACCGTGCCGCCGGCCGCGGCGACCCGCTCCTCGAGCTCGGCGAGCAGCTCCGGCAGGCGGGCCATGGTCGCGGCCTTGAGCGCCTCGCCGGCCCGGCGCAGCTCCTCCCAGTCGGGGACCTCGGCGACGACCGCGGCCCGCTTGGCCCGGATGGTGCGGGTGGCGTGGCCAAGGTTGCGCCGCAGCTGCTCGTTGCCCAGCGCCGCGCGGGCCGCCTTGGGGAAGCTCTCGTCGCCGCGCAGGTGCCCGACGCCGCGCGGGGCGACCGTGGGCATGCCGAGGAAGGTGCTCATCGGGCCGCCAGGATCTGCGCCAGGTGTACCGGTTTGGCGTCCACCGACAGCCGGGAGAGCCCGCCGCCGATGTGCATCAGGCACGACGAGTCGCCGGCCGTCACCACCGACGCCTCGGTGGACAGCACGCTGCGCAGCTTGTCGGCGAGCATCGCGGCCGAGGTGTCGGCGTTCTTCAGGGCGAAGGTGCCCCCGAAGCCGCAGCACTGCTCGGCGTCGGGCAGCTCGACCAGGTCGATGCCCCGCACCGCGCGCAGCAGCCGCAGGGGCCGGTCGCCGACGCGCAGCAGGCGCAGTGAGTGGCAGGTCGGGTGGTAGGTCACCCGGTGCGGATAGTGCGCCCCGACGTCGGTCACGCCGAGCACGTCGACCAGGAACTCCGACAGCTCGTAGGTGCGCCCGGCGACCTCGGCGGCCCGGGCCGCGAGCTGGCGCTTGCCGGCCCGCTCGGCGACCATCGCGTGCTGGTGGCGCACCGAGCCGACGCACGAGCCCGACGGGGCCACGATCGCGTCATAGGGCTCGAAGGTGCGCATGTGGTGCTCGACGAGGCTCAGGGCCTGCCGTTGGTACCCCGTGTTGACGTGCATCTGCCCGCAACACGTCTGCGCCTCGGGGAACACGACCTCGTGCCCCAGTCGCTCCAGCAGTGTCACGGTCGCCTTGCCGACGTCGGGGAACATCGCGTCGGCCAGGCACGTGACGAACAGCGCCACGCGCATCGGTTACCGCCCTCTTCTGCCCGCGGCCCGCCGGCCGCGCGGGCGGCCGCTGGACTCGCGAACGATCAGCTCGGGTTGGAAGACCACGTGCCGGTGCTCGTGCCGGCCGTCGTCCTCGATCTCCTCGAGCAGCAGGGCTGCCGCCGTGCGGCCAAGCTGTTCGCGGGGTTGCCGAACGGAGGATAACGGCACGGCGGCCGCCGCGGCGAACTCGATGTCGTCGTAGCCCACGATCGCCACGTCCCGCGGCACCCGGATCCCCCGCTGGGTCATCTCCTGCAGTACCCCGAGGGCGAGCAGGTCGTTGGCGCAGAACACCGCGGTCGGGCGGGACTCGGGCGGCGTCGACGCGATCCGCGTGGCGGCGGTGCGGCCCGACGCGACGGTGAGGTTCGGCGTCGGTACCACGGCCAGCTCCGCCTTGCCCGCCACCGCCCCGGCGATCCCGGCGTGCCGGTCGTGGATCTGGGCGATGGAGACGGGCCCGCCGACGAAGGCGATGTGCCGATGCCCCTGCGCCACCAGGTGCTCCCCGGCGAGCCGGCCGCCGAGCACGTCGTCGACGGCGACCGAGCAGCGGCTGTGCCGGCTCGTGCCCCGGTCGACCAGCACTACCGGCGTGCCGCGCTGCATGAGCTGCTCCAGCCGGGAGCCGGGCGACTCGCCGACCGGGGTGATGAGCACCCCGCGGACCCGCTGCTCCTCCAGCAGCTCGAGGTGGCGCTGCTCGCGGCCGGCGTCCTCGTCGCTGTTGCAGACCACGACCATCACCCCGTGTTCCTCGGCGGCCGCCTCGGCGCCGCGGACCACGTCGGTGAAGAACGGGTTGGTCACGTCCAGCACCACCAGGGCGATCTGCCGGCTCTGCCCGGCCCGCAGCTGCCGGGCCGAGTCGTTGCGCACGTAGCCGAGCTCGGCGATCGCGTCGAGCACGCGCTGCCGGGTGCTCGTGGCGACGAGCTCCGGGCGGTTGAGGACGTTGCTGACGGTGCCGATGGAGACGCCGGCCCGGCGCGCGACCTCCTTGATGCCGGTGGTGGACATCGAACTCCTGAAACGTGTCAAGCCCAAAGGCGCGGCAGGGTGCCGCAATCGGTGTATCAAAACGTTAACGCGATCGAAACCCTCGACATCGTCGCGGGATTGCTTCCACCGTCACGGCAACCACTCTTTGAAACGTTTCATGAGTCGATCACCGGGGAGGGGTCCGTCGGCAAGTTCTTCGGCGCCGTCGCCGCGCTGCGCGCCTGCTCGACCCGGCGGCGGCACGAAGGAGTGCATCTGGGGGCCTCGCGCGGCGTGCCGGGGCGCGTCTGACCGGTTTTGTCGCACCTCTGGGGTACGGTGTGCTCATGGTTAGAACAGATGTTCTAGATCATGGTTCTGCGCCGGGGCATTCACGGGGGAAAGCGGGCCTGGAAGGCGAGGCGCTCGCCGGCACCCTCGGCGATGCGGGTGAGCTCGTCGTCCAGGCGCATGTAGGCGGCCCAGACGGGCTCGCCGGTGGCGGCGGCGACGACCTCCGCGACCTTCTGCTCGAGGCCGGGCTCGCGCCGGCCCTTCCAGACCTTGTCGGCCAGCGTGACGAGCAGCTCCTCGAGCGTGACCCCGTCGCGGTCCCACCGCCCGTGCAGCGCCGCGAAGCGGGCGAGCCGCCCCTCGACGCCGAGCCGGACCAGCAGCTGCTCCCCGGCCGGCTCGTGCTGTGCGCCGGGCCCGGTGAGCTCGCCGGGGAAGCGCACCTTCCCGATGTCGTGCGTGGCCGCCCCGAAGAGCACCGCCTCCCGGTCGACGCCGACGCCGGCGAGCACGGGCCCGTCGACGATCTCTACGGCGACGTCGTGCACGGCCCGCAGATGGGCACCGAGCCGCGGCGGCGCGTCCACATCCCGCAGTAGCACCGCGACAACGTCGGGCAGCGGCCGTAGGCCCGGCTCCGCGAATGCCCGCTCGAGCGCCTCGTTCATGCGCGGAGCTTGCTGCCGGTCACGTAGGCCGACGCGTACCGATGCCTCGCTGATGTGCCGAGTTCGCTGTCGGTCATGCAGGCCGGCGCTGCCGATTGCCTCGTTTTTGCGCGGGGTTCGCTGTCAGTTATGTAGTCCGCGCTGCCGATTGCCTCGCTGAGGTGCGAAGTCCCGCTGTCGGTCGTGTAGCCCGCGCTGGGGACTGCCTCGGTCATGTGCGGAGTTCGCTGTCGGTTACGTAGCCCGCGCTGCGGACCAGGTCGGGGACGACGTGGAAGCGGCCCCGGAAGACGGCCGGCGTCCCCGGAGGCGACTCGGCCAGCTTGTCGGCCAGGATGCGGGCCTCCCACTCCCGGGCCGCGACGTCGATGGTCAGCCGGGCGTCGAGGAAGTCCAGCCAGGTGCCGACGATCGGGGACCAGAGCTTGTAGACGACCTCCTTGGCCGAGAAGTGCACCGCCGGCCACAAGTCCTCGCCCGGCTGCTCGGCGCACCAGGCCAGCTCCTCGGGCAGGCAGATCGAGCGCCGCACGTTGCCGGGCAGGATGGTACGGCGCTCGGCGTCGATGCCCACGGCCCGCACGTCGGAGCGCAGGGCGACGGCGGCGGCGCAGTACCCGGCCGTGTGCGTGATGCTGCCGGTCGTACCCTCGGGCCAGACCGGCGCCCGCCCGGGGCTGGTCGGCACCGCGCGCCCGTGCACCCCGATCCGGCCGAGCGCCCTTCGCGCACAGACCCGGCCGGCGGTGAACTCCCGCCGGCGGCTCGCCACGGCCCGCTCGCTCAGGCCGGCCGCCTCCTCGGGCAGCAGCCGTCCGGCGTAGTCCTCCTCCGCCGCAACCTCAACCGCCACCCACTCCGGCAACAGGTCATCCACGCCCGCGACTGTATCCGCCGCAGCGCCGCGTTCCCACCCGCCGCGGACGCCGCCGGTGCGCTGCCCTGGCCCGGCGCCGCGCTCGCACGCGCTGCTGGGCGCCGCCGGGTCCTGGCCTGGCGCCGCGCTCGCATGCGCTGCCGGGCGCTGTCTGGTCCTGGCGTGGGGCCGCGCTTGCATGTGCTGCTGGGCGCTGTCGGGTCCTGGCGTGGCGTCGCGCTCGCAGGCGTCGCCGGGCGCTGCCGGTGCGCTGCCCTGCCAGGACCGGGGTCAGTCGGGGTCCGGGCGGCGGGTGCCGGGGAGGAACAGGCCGCCCAACACGGCGCCGGCCAGCAGCGTCAGGACCACCACACCGCTCCAGAGCTCCAGGGACCAGGCGATGCCCAGCGACAGCTCGACGCCGAGGAGGTGGGTGGGCCAGATCGTCAGCGGGATCAGCGCGCCCGCGGCCACCGGGAGGAGGTCCGGGCGCCGGGTGCTCACCCACCGCATCGCCAGGTCGGCCACGATCGCGCCGGTCAGCGGCCAGAGCTGGGCGGCGAGGTTCTCGAAGTCGTCGAAGACCCCGTTGGGGATCGAGGCGGCGGCGACCACCAGCGTGACCAGGCCGAGCGGCAGGCGGCCCAGGCGGGTCCACACGAACAGGACGACGGCGACGACGAGGACCGAGTAGACGAGGTACTCCGCCAGGCCCAGCGCCTGTCTGTTGCCGTACCCGGTCAGCGCGGCCGGGGCGTCGGTGAACGGCGACACGTAGTCGAGGAAGAACGCGGCTACGGCGGTCGACGTGGTGGCGGTGATCAGCACCGGGACGTCCGCCTGGAGCGGGCGCGGGGCGGGGCCGTGCTTCGCCGCCGCGGCCCGGATCGGGGTGGTGATCATGAGTTGGCCGGCGGTGAGCAGCAGGAGGTGCGGCGGGCTGAGCAGTGCCTCCAGGTCGGCCTCGATGCCGAAGAGGATGTGCCAGGTCATGTCGATCGCGCCGCCGGCGGCGAAGAGGATCGCGCCCAGCAGGCCCAGGCCGTAGCCGGCCGGCACCCAGGCGCGGACCGGTCCCTCGGGGCGGCCGCGCCAGACCCGGGCCGGGACGAGCGCGACGGCGAGGGCCGCGTAGCCGCTGTACAGCACCCCGTGCCACGGCGTGAAGAACGTCTCCAGCTTGGGCACGTGCGAGTGCGCCCAGCCGTCCATGAAGAGCCCGCCGGCGAGCCAGACCGTGGCCAGGGCGACGAACAGGTCACGGCGATCCGAGGAGACGGGGCGGCGGACGTCGGCCGGGCGCTGAGCAACGGTGGTCGCCATGCATCGATCCTGACGCATCATGGCGTCGCGCACTGCCCCGTTCGGCTCCCGATCAGTCGACGGGCCGCGCACCGCGCGCCGCGGCTTACGTCGGACGGGCCGGGCACTGCGCGCCGCGGGCTATGTCGGCAGGCTTGCGCCCTGGGCCCGCAGGACCCGTTGGACCTGGGCCGCCGGGATCTCGCGCGGTGGCTTGCCGATGTGGGCCGCGAGCGCCGCGCACACCCCGGCGGCCTGGCCCGTGGCCATGGAGATGGGCATGATCCGGTACGAGCTGTGCGCCACGTGATCGCCGGAGATGCACCGGCCCGCGACCAGCAGGTTGTCGACGTCGCGGGGGAGCAGCGAGCGCAGCGGGATGTCGTACGAGCAGCCCTGGGGCAGGCGGCGCAGGATGGTGCCGGGGCCGTTGGGGTTGTGGATGTCGACCGGGTACGCGCCGCGGGCGATCACGTCGGCGAAGGAGCGGGCGCCGAGCACGTCCTCGCCGGTCAGCAGGTAGTCGCCCAGGATCCTCCGCGTCTCGCGGACTCCGACCTGCACGCCGCTCTGGATGACGTACGACTCGGAGAATCCCGGCACCCGGGTGCGCAGGAAGTTGGCGATCTGCGCGAGCTGGCGGTGCGTGGCGAGCTCCGCCCGGGTCAGGTCCCACACGCTGATGCCAAGGCCGCCGACGCGCGTGGAGTTGACCGAGACCTCGTCCGGGTGCGGGGTGGCGAAGAAGAGCACGTCCTCGCGCGGGAGATCGAGCTCGCCGGCGTCGCGGGCCGCCCGGATGAGGTCCCAGAGGCCGTGCACGCCGCGCCACTGGTCGGGGTGCTCGTGGACGTACTCCAGGAAGCCCGGCCGATCGACGTTGCCCACCCGGAACATGAGGGTCATCGGCTGGGTCAGGCCGTCCTCGGGGCGCCCGACCTCGAAGGGTGCGCCGGCCGCCGCGGCCAGGTCGCCGTCGCCGGTGCAGTCCACGACCACGTCGGCGTCCAGCACGACCGGGCCGGACTTGGTCTCGAAGACGGCGCGGCAGCCGCCCTCGGGCAGCTGGAACAGGTCGGAGGCGAAGGAGTGCAGGAGCATCCGCACCCCGCAGCCGGCGAGCATGTCGTACGTGACGAGCTTGAACAGCTCCGGGTCGAACGGCACGGTGTAGCCGGTGCCCGGGTCGGGCGGGATGGCGCCGCCGGCCCGGACCAGGTGGTCCAGCAGCGTCCACAGCACGCCGGCCACCACCGGCTCGCCCTCGCCGTGGTCGGTCGGCAGCAGGCGTCCCTCGTCGCCGCCGACCGCCTGCCGCATCTCGTTGTGGAAGCTCATGAGCGGCATGACCAGCGCGGCCGTGGCGTTGCCGCCGAGGAACCCGTACCGCTCGACGAGCACCACGTCGGCCCCGGCGGCGGCCGCGCCCGTCGCCGCGCCGATGCCGGCCGGGCCGCCGCCGACCACGAGGACCTCGGTGCGCCCGCCGTGGGTCGCGGCGCGCGGCGGCAGCTGGACGCTCGGCAGCCCGGTGGGGCGTTCCAGGCCGGTCATCCGGCGGCCACCGGCTCCCGCTCGGCGAGCGGCGCGATGCGGTCGAGCTGAGCGCCCAGCCGCCGGCCCGTCTCGGTGGCCCGCTGGCGCATGGCGGCGACGTTTGCGGTGATCTCGTCCTGCCGCTGCGGCCGCTCGTCCCAGAGCCGGTCGACCTGGGCGATGAGCGGGCCGGCCGCCTCCCGGACGACGCCGCGCGGCACGGGGGCCCCGATGCGCTGGGCGAAGTCGAACACCTTGCCGGCGTAGGGGAGGGCCAGGAGCGGTACACCGGACAGCGCGGCAAAGATCAGGAAGTGCAGTCGCATGCCGACGGCCAGGTCCAGGCTTCGCATCAGATCGAGGATCTGGCCCGGACGGTACTGCCCGTAGAGGACCCGGCAGTGCTCGGCCGCCGTCATGCGGCTCAGCACCGCGTGCGAGTGGCGGATGTCGCCGCGCTCCATCGGCACGAACAGCAGCGACGCGTCGAGCCGGTGCACGATGAAGTCCCCGACCTGGGCCAGGAGCTGGTGGTACTCGTCGGCGTCGAGGTGCTGGGCGGCGCGCCCCGGCTCGCGCACGCTCATGCCGACCACCCGGCGGCCCGCCGGCAGCGAGTCGCGCAGGAGGCGCGCGTCGAACTCCTCCGGCTGCAGCAGCAGGGCGGGGTCGGCGGTGACGGTGACCGTCGCCGTCACGCCCGCCTCCTCCAGCGCCACCTTCGACTCCTCGTCGCGGACCGTCACCTCGACCGCCTGCCCGAGCGCGTCGCGGACCATGGTGCAGTCGAACTCCTCGGTGAGCGGGCCGACCCCGAGGGCGTACGTGAACACGGGCACGCGCTGCTCCTGGGCGGTGCGCACGACGCGCAGGTAGCGGCGGGCCTCGGTGTCGTAGAGGATGCCGCCCCCGCCCAGCACGAGCATGTCGAGGCGGGCCAGGGAGGTCGCGGTATGGTCCCGGCCCACGCCCTCCCACGCGGCCACGGCGACGCCGGGGTGCTCCCGCTCGGTGTGCCCGGGATCGCGCGAGAAGACGAGCACCTCCGCGTCCGGGCGCCGGGCTCGCAGGTCGGCCAGGAGGCTGGCGAGGATGGCCTCGTCGCCGAGGTTGTAGCCGCCGTATGAGCCGAGGACGCCCACTCTGGGGCCGTGTTCAGACATGACGCGCCTCCAGATCGCCGGATGGCCCGCACTACCCAGGAGCGAGTTCGTCACACGCGACCCTTATGGTGGATTTCGTGATCCACCTTCCGGCCGTACGGCGTGGGCCGCTTCGAGCCATCAGCGCCCGCCTCGGCTTGGCCGTCGCACTGGTGTGCGTCATCGTGCTGATCATCTTCATCGATCGCAGGGGCTATCGGGACGTCAACGACGACGGCCTGTCGCTGCTCGACTGCTTCTACTACGCGGTCGTGACGCTCTCGACCACCGGCTACGGCGACATCACGCCGGTCTCGGATTCGGCCCGCCTGGTCAACATCATCATCATCACGCCGGCCCGCGTGCTGTTCCTGATCATCCTGGTCGGCACCACGCTCGAAGTCCTGACCGATCAGTACCGCACCAATCTCAGGTTGCAGCGGTGGAGGAAGCGCGTGAAGAACCACGTCATCGTGTGCGGCTACGGCACCAAGGGCCGCGCGGCCGTCAGTACCCTGCTGGAGAACGGCTTCGACAAGTCCAGCGTCGTGGTCGTGGAGAGCGACCGCCCGGCCCTGCGCCAGGCCACGGCCGACGGTCTGGTCGCCATCGAGGGCTCGGCCACCCGCTCGTCGGTGCTGATGGAGGCCCGCGTCACCGACGCCAAGGCGGTCATCATCGCCACCGACAGTGACGACGCCTCGGTCCTGGTCACCCTCACCGTCCGCCAGCTGACCTCCGGCAAGGTGTCGATCGTCGCCGCCGCCCGCGAGGCCGAGAACGCCCCGCTGCTGCGCCAGTCCGGCGCCCACCACGTCGTCGTCTCCTCCGCCACCGCCGGCCGCCTGCTGGGCCTGTCCACCACGGCTCCGCCGCTGATCGAGGTCGTCGAGGACCTGCTGACCCCCGGCCAGGGCATGGCGCTGGCCATGCGCTCCGCCCGCCGCGACGAGGTGGGCAGGTCCCCGCGCGACCTGACCGAGCTGGTCATCGCCCTCTTCCGCCGCGGCAAAGTCCTCTCCCTGGCCGACCCCGAGGGCACCGCCATCCAGACCGGCGACATGATCGTCTATGTCCGGGACGACCGTCCGGAGACCATCCCGGCCATGCCGTAGGGTTGCGTTCCGTGCTCGCGCGGTTCCTGTCCTTCGTCCTGGCCGTGGCCGCGCTCCTGGTGTTCGGCGCCGCCCCGGCCCAGGCCCACGGCGGCGCCACCGTCACCATCCACTCCGACGGCCGGGGCTCCGTCTGGATCACCGCCGTCTGGCAGGACGGCCACCCCATCAACGAGCCCACGCAGGTCACCATGACCGCGACCGGCCCGTCGCCGGCGACGGTGGCTCCATCGGTACTGCACCAGACGGGCGATGAGCGCGGCACCCAGACGTACAGCGGCACCCTGGACCCGCCGGGCGCCTGGCGGGTGTCGATCGACCTCGGCGCCCCGGTCGCCGGCCACTGCCAGGCCCTCATCCAGGTCGCCCAGCCCACCGCCACCCCCCTCCCGGCCGAGGTGGCCTGCCTGATCCCGGCCACCGCCCCCTCGGCCGCCGCGGCTTCCACCGACCCCGGCGGCGGCAGCCTGGCCCCGCTCTGGCTGACCCTGTCGGCCCTGGCGGTCGCGGCCCTGGCCGGCGGCGTGGTGTGGTCCCGCCGCCGCCGTTAGTGGCCCGTTTCTGTCGTACCCCTGTTCTAATCTCCCCCCATGACCCACGCACTCCCCCTCCCCGCCATCGACTCGGCGCAATGGCGCACCCGACTTGACGCGATGCTGGCCGAGCACCGCCGCCGCCGAGCCCGCACGACGGCGATGCGCAACTCGTTCGCGCAGGCCCGCCGTCGTGGGTTGGAGCACCGCCACGCCGAGCGCCTGGCCCGGCTGGACCGCGAGGCCAGGACCGCGGAGATCTCGGCACACTGGGCCGAGCGCGATGCGAGGGCGGCGGGTGGGCGCGAGCGGGCAGCGGGGGCGGGGGCCGGGCCGGGGCCTCTGGTCGCAGGCGCCGGCGGGAGGCACCCTCCCCGCCCGTCCCCGGCGTCATCCACACCTCCTCCACCTGCTCTTCCGCCGCAGCCGCCCGCTCCTCCTACACGGCCGCCCGCTCCTCCGCCGCAGCCGCCTGCTCCTTCGCGGCCTTCCGCTCCTCCTCCACGGCCGCCCGCTCCTCCTCCACAGCCGCCTGCTCCTTCGCGGCCTTCCGCTCCTCCTCCACGGCCGCCTGCTCCTTCGCGGCCTTCCGCTCCTCCACCACAGCAGCCCGCTCCGTCGGGGCCACCCGCTCCTCCGCGGCCGCTGGCTCGACCGGGTCCGCTGGCTCCATCGGGGTCGTCCGCTCCTGGCGGGACACCAGCCGCCGCATCGCCGGTCTGCCTTCGCATGTCTTCCCCGCGCCCCGCCTGTTCTCGCCCCTGCCCGTCTCGCCCCGCTGGTTCTCGCCTCTGTTCCTCTCGCACCGCCTGTGCTCGCATTTCGTCCGTTCGCACCCCTTCTCGCGACACCTCTTCCTCTCGTTCCTCCCGCAGCTTGTTCGCTCCCTCGCGGTCTCCTCTCGTGTCTTCCGCGCCACTCGAGCCGGCCGCCTCGTCCGGTGCAGGTCCTCCTGAATCCGGCGCCGGGAGCCGTGCACCGCCGCGGTGACCGTGGCGTCGTCGCCGAGCCGGAAGCGTGATCTCCGGCCCGGATGTCACCGCCGTTGTGTCCTGCGGCGCGCGGCTCCCACCCCTGGCGAGCGAGGCGGAAGGAGGATTGCCAGGATGGGGCGCTAGGCTCGCTGCCGTGACTGGTGAGGCCGACGGCGAGTTGGATGCGGCAACCGCCGCGCTGCTGGCCGCGCGAGCGGGCGACGAACGGTCCGCCGCCGTGTTCGTGCGCGCCACGCAGCCCGAGGTCTGGCGCTTCGTCGCCGCGCTGGTGGGCCCGGCGCACGCCGACGACGTGACGCAGGACACGTACCTGCGCGCGTTCCGGGCTCTGCCCGAGTTCGCCGGGCGCTCGTCGGCGCGCA
Organism: Dactylosporangium sp. NPDC051485; assembly: GCF_040682015.1. Lineage (NCBI taxonomy): Bacteria > Bacillati > Actinomycetota > Actinomycetes > Micromonosporales > Micromonosporaceae > Dactylosporangium > Dactylosporangium sp. NPDC051485. The sequence goes on along the minus strand of NZ_JBFAZW010000009.1, from coordinate 50,086 downwards.
CCTGGGTGCTCGCCATCGCCCGCCGCGCCTGCGCCGACCATGTCCGGGCGGCCGTGCGGACCCGGCGGCTGGAGGCCCGGGTCGTGGCCGAGCCGGCGCCGCTGACCGAGCGCGACCACGCGGGGCTGCACGCCACCAACGCCCTGGTCGCCGCCCTGCCGGACGACCGCCGCGTGGCGTTCGTACTCACGCAGGTGCTCGGCGTCCCGTACGCGGAGGCCGCCGAGATCGAGGCCGTCCCCATCGGCACGATCCGCTCCCGCGTGGCGCGCGCCCGGGCCGACCTCGTCGCCGCCATCGCCGCCGCCCGGGCCGGATGACCCAGCCTCGCCCGAGCCCGTCCGCCACCGCGCCCGCCCCTGGCCCGCGCCCGCCCGCCCCTGCGCCGCCCGAGCCGCGTTCCGTCGGGTGTGCATGTGCCACTGCCGGGGCTGCGTCTGGCTTGCCTGTCGGCGGGTGCGCCTCTGGCCTGGGCGTGACCGAGGTCGTGCCGCTCGAGTCGCGGGTCGGGTGTGCGGGTGTGGTGTCCGTCGCCCGGTCTGCCTCTGGTCCGTGCGCGATCGAGTCGGTGTCTGAGCTTCGGGTCCCTGGGCCCGGTGCTGGCCGGATGGCGCGGGCTTTGCCAAGCCGGTTGCTCGCTGTGCTCGGGTTCGGGGGAGTGCGTTCGGCGGCTGGGTGGGGGTTTGGCTTTGCGGTGCCGGGCCGGGATGGGAGGGGTCGTGGGTAAGGGGTTCGTACGGGCCGTGCTGCGGTGGGGGAGTGCTGCCGCCGTCGGGCTGGTCGGGGTGTTGCTCTATGCGACGCCGGCCGCTGCGCATGGGGCCGATGCGCCCGTGGCGGTGGGGTACGTCGTGCGGGTCGAGTCGGTGTCCGTGCCCGGGGTTGAGGTTCGGGCGGTTGAGGGTGGGGCTCGGCTGGAGTTGGTGAATCGGTCGGGGCGCGAAGTTGTGGTGCTTGGGCTGCAAGGGGAGGAGTTTCTTCGGGTCACCGGCGGGGGTGTTGAGGAGAACCGGGTTTCGCCCACCTGGTTTGCCAGCCGGGTGATCGGGGGGAGCGCGGCCGGCGGGGATGTCAAGGCGGCGCCGCAGTGGCATCGGATTGCCACGGTGCCTCGGGTGCGGTGGCATGACGAGCGGGCGCGGGAGCTGCCGGCTCGGAGCTGGAGTGTGCCGCTGCTGGTTGACTCGCGGGAGCCGGGGGTGGTGCGGGGGAGCATCGTGGCGGCGCCGGTGCCGCAGACCGGGTGGTGGTGGGCCGGCGGCATTCTCGGGGCGGTCGTCGTCGGGCTCTCGTGGCGGTTCAGGGGGGTGCTGGCCGTCGTGGCTTTGGTTGGCGGGGGGCTGGCCGCGAGCTGGGTGGTGGGGTCGGCGGTGCTTGCCTCCTCGCCGGCCGAGGGGGTGGGGGTGCAGCTGCTGGCGCGGGTCTGGCCGTTGGTCAGTGCGGCCGGGGTGGTGGTGGCCGGGGGGCTGGTGCTCTTCAAGAAGGTTGACATTCTGGTCGGGATCGCCGGGGCGTGTCTTGCCGTGATGGTGGGGGTCGGGGACTCGGCGGTGTTGCGGTACGGGACGCTTGCCGGGCCTTCCTGGGGGCGGTGGGCGGTCGTCGCGGCGCTCGGGGCCGGGATCGGGCTTGCTGTGGCCGGAGGAGTGCGGTGGTACCACGCCGCTGGTCAGGCCGCCGCCGATCAGCCTCGGGATGATCAGACCGATGCCCGGGTCCACGCCGAATAAGGGCTCAAAGCGACGAATCCACACAAGGCGCCAGCGGCTCCGTACGGTACCGCGGATTCATCGGTGCCGCGGGCGTGGGAGCAACCGGGTGGTGGGCAACGTGGGCGCCGGCAGCGGCGGCTCGCCGCCCGGGACCGTGCCGAAACGGCCCGAGCCGGCCATCCAGTCCTCGCGCGCCTCGACGATCTCCTCGTGCGAGCGGGCGACGAAGTTCCACCACATGACGAGATCTTCCTCGAACGGCACCCCGCCGAGCAGAAAGAGCCGCGCCGGCCCCTCGAGGCGCAGCGTCTCGCGCCCGGGCTCGAGGTAGAGCAGCGCCCCGCGGCCGACCTCGTCCCCGTCGACGCGCGCGATGCCCTCGGTGACGACGACGGCGTGCTCGAAATCGCCGCGCACATGGATCTCCGTGGCGGTGTCGAGCGTGATGTCCGCGCCGAGGAGCTCGCTGTGCACCTCGGCGGGGGATCTCGCGCCTTCGAGCTCGCCGACGGCGACGACAATTCGCGCGGAGCTGTCCGAGATTTCCGGCAGGGCGGACAGGTGCTGGAAGGCGGGGTCTCGGAAGCGGGCGGACTCCGGGAGGGCGACCCACAGCTGCAGGCCATGCAGGAGCGGCGGCTTGTCGGTGGGGGAGTTCTCCGAGTGCGAGATGCCCCGGCCGGAGGTCATGATGTTGAGCTGCCCCGGGTAGATGACCTGGTCCGAGCCCAGGCTGTCGCGGTGGCGCACCTCCCCGCTCAGCAGCCAGCTCACCGTCTGCAGCCCGATGTGCGGATGCGGCGGGACCCGCATCCCCGGCTTGCCGGTCACGTCCTCCGGCCCGAAGTGGTCGAGGAAGCACCACGCCCCGACGGTTCGCCGCGTCTTGTTCGGCAGGCTGCGCCGCACCACGGTGTACCGACCCAGCGGCACGTCCCGCCCCTCTTCGAGCACGCTCACGCCACCGATTCTGGCAGCCCGACTTCACGCAACCCCAACACCGGGTAATTTGTCCGATGTGTTGGGACTTATCGCGGCGGTCCTCGCCGTGGTGGTCGCCGGGGCCGGGGCGTACCTGGCCTGGTCCGCGCTGCGGGCGACCCGGCGGGCCGCGGCTTCGGCGGCCGAGCTGGTCGCCGCGTACCGGCTGGCCGAGGACCGGGCCGACGCCGAGCGGGTCTGCGCCTGGGCGGTCAGCGAGCGCGAGACCTTCGAGAAGATCATCACCCGGGGCGTGGTCGGGGCGGCGGTGCGCAATGCCTCGCAGGCCCCGGTGTACGACATGGAGATCGTCTTCCGCGACCCGCCGGCCGCCTGGACCGCCATCCGGCGGGTCCGGATCGTGCCCCCGTCCGACGGCCCCGAGGTGTTCGCCGGCTTCGACCACGAGGAGACCAACGGGCCGGTCGAGCGCGACCGGATCAACGAGGACGGCACCATCCGGCTCGCGCCCTCGGCCGACATGTACGTCGAGCTGCGCTTCACCGACCTGCGGGGCCGGCGCTGGCAGCGCGACGACAAGGGACAGCTGAACCTGCTGGCCGAGAACGTGCCCCGCGCCCCGGCCCCGGTCGAGGCCGCCTGAAACGGGCGATAAGGCAGGGGAGCGGCCCGATTAACGGACTTGTCGCCCGTCGGGGTATAAGTCCGAAATGTCGTGGCGCGCCAGCGCCCGACATTTCGCGCAAAACGACGAAGCGGCTAAGCCACTACGGTCCCGGCGGCGGCGATCGCGGCGCCGCGGGCGCCGGCCATGTCCCGGTCGGGCACCAGGGCGAACTCGGCCGCCGCGCCCTGCTCCTCCCGCAGCAGCGTGTGCTCCCGCACGCGGGCCAGGAACCAGTCGCGGAAGTGCGCGGCCGCCTCGACCACCCCGCCGCCGACGAAGTAGCAGTCCGGGTCGGTGAAGTTGGCCGCGATCGTGAAGAGCCGGCCGAGGCCCATCGCCTGCTGCTCGAAGATGTGCAGGGCCAGCTCGTCGCCCTGCTCGGCGTAGGAGCGCACCTGCTTGGCCGCCGCCTTGACGGACTCGGCCCGGTGGAGCGGGTGGTCGGGGTACCTCGTCAGCCAGTACGGCAGCAGGTTGCGCACGATCCCGGTGAGGGACGACACGCTCTCCACGTCGCCGAGGAAGCCGCACCCGCAGCTGGGCAGCGGCTGGCCTTCTTCCAGCAGGCCGTGCAGGGGGATGTGCACGTGGCCGAGCTCGCCGGCCATGCCGGCCGCCCCGCGGACCACCTGGCCCCGCTCGATGACCCCGCCGCCGAGGCCGGTGCCGACGATCGCCGAGACCGAGGACCTGGTGTGCGAGTCCGCTCCGAAGTACACGTGATGGGCGTACAGCGCGGCGGCGTTGCCGTCGTTGTTGTAGACGACCGGCAGGTCCAGCCGCCGCTCGAGCGCGCCGCGGAAGTCGTAGCCCCACCAGGCCGGCTGCGAGAAGTTGGTCGCGCCCTTGGACGAGATCACCCCGGCGGCGCTGGCCGGACCCGGTGTGTCCAGGCCGACGGCGACGACCCGGGAGCGGTCCACCTTGGTCACCGCCAGGATGTGGTCGAAGGCCCCGGCCAGCGACTCGACCGCCGTCTCGGGCCCCTCCAGCACCCGGCTCGGCACCTCGACCAGCCCGTCCACCAGGAACATGCCCTCGTGGTCGAGCACCGTGGCATTGTTCGCGGTGCCGCCGTTGTCGAGCCCGACAACGACCCAGTCCTTCGCGTTGACCATCGTCCCGACTCCCTCGCCTGATGCTGCGCGCATGCACGCTACCGCATTTCTCCTTGACCTCAACCGCGCTTGAGGTCGCACAGTAGGCGCTCATGAGAGCTGCAGCGTTTGCCGAGCCGGGCCCGCCGGACGTCCTCGCCCTTCACGAGCTGCCCGAACCGCAGGCCGGACCCGGCCAGGTCCGGGTGCGGGTGAAGGCGGCCGGGGTTCAGCCCTTCGATGTGCGGCTGCGCAGGGGCTGGGTCCCGCCGTTTGTCACCGTCACGCTGCCCCAGATCCCCGGCAACGAGTTCGCCGGCGTGGTCGACCAGGGCACGGCCGAGGTCCCGGCCGGCACCGAGGTGCTGGGCTTCAGCGTGTTCAACGCCTACGCGCAGTACGTCGTCGTTCCGGCCGACCAGGTGGCCCCCAAGCCCGCGAACGTTTCATGGGAGGTGGCCGGCGGCTTCACGGCCGGCTGGCAGACGGCCCGGCTGGCCCTGTCCGCGCTGCAGGTCGGCCCCGGCGACACCGTGCTCATCAACGCGGCGGCCGGTGCGACGGGCACCGCGGGCGTGCAGCTGGCCCGCCTGCTCGGGGCCTCCGTCATCGGTACGGCGAGCGAGTCCAACCAGGACTACGTGCGCTCGCTCGGCGCTACCCCCGTCGTGTACGGCGAGGGCCTGGCCGACCGCGTCCGGGCCCTCGCCCCGCAGGGCATCACCGCGGCGATCGACGGCGCCGGCGGGGCGGCCCTGGAGACCTCGCTGGAGCTGGTCGCCGACCGTCAGCGCATCCTGACGCTGGTCGCCCACGACCGCATCGAGGAGCTGGGCCTGGCGAGCATCCAGGGCCGCCGCAGCGCGGAGGCGCTGGCCGAGCTGATCGGGCTGCACGCGGCCGGCACGACCTCCTGGCTGGTGCGCCGCGTCTACCCGCTGGCGGAGGCGGCCGAGGCACACCGCGAGATCGAGACCGGCCACGGCCGCGGCAAGATCGTGCTTGCGATCGACTGACGACTCAGGAGTAGGGGCCCGGGGTGATGATCTCGTTCGTGAGCACCGCCACGGCGAGCACCACCACCCCGGCCGTCACCAGCCGGCTGGCCGCCTTCGACGACGCGGCGATGCGGGCGGTGATCCACCCGGCGAGCACCAGCAGGGCCGGCACGGCGTGGTAGAGCAGGCGGTCGGCGTTGACGATCCCGATCGCCCAGGCGAAGACGATGCCCGCCGCCGCGGTCAGCCCGGCCGCCACCACCGTCGCCCGCTGCGAGTCGGTGAGGACGGGCAGCTTCACGCGCAGGAGGACGGCCGTGGCGGCCAGCCCGACGATGAGCAGCAGGGCGACCGTGCAGATGGCGAACACCGCGCGCCCCGCCGTGATGGTCATGTCGTGCGTGGCGATCCGCAGGCTGTCGACGCCCTGCTTGGCCGCCTTGGGCAGCCAGATGAACTCGTCGTACAGCCTCGTCTCCTGGTTGTAGTAGTCGCCGGACACGATCTTGCACAGCGCCATCCAGGCGACCTGGGGCGCGCCGAACCCGGCCAGGAAGCCCACGAGGGGGATCCAGCGCCGCTGGTACAGCAGGATCAGTCCGGCCACCGCGGCGGTGATGAGGAAGCTGCCGTACACCAGGGAAGCCCCGCCCGCCGCGAGCCCGACGAGCGTCACGGCCCACCACGGGGACCTCCGCAGCAGCAGATACCGTCCGGCGAGGATGGTCGCCGCCGGCACGAGCAGCGCGAAGGTCTGCTGGTGCGGGGTCCAGGTGAACGCCGTCGTGACCCCGTTGATCGCCAGGAACGCGCACAGGGCCGCGTTGGCCAGCCGCGGCGTGCCCAGCCCGGCCAGCTGGGACGCCATCAGGGCGATCCCCGCCGCCGTCGCGGCCAGGTTGATCGCCACGAGCGGGAACTGGGCCCGGTCCCGCATCTTGTACAGCCGGTCGAGGCCGGTCCAGTGCGCCACCGGGCCGATGGTCCGCTCGGCGACGACCGACAGCACCACGTAGCCGGGGCGCGACTGGCGGGCGTTGTGGTGCTCCAGCACGTCCCCCGGTGTGTGGGCCAGGTGCATGAACTCGTACGAGTCGCAGTTGAGCGAGTAGGCCATGACCCTGTTGACGTGGATCGGCTCGACGCAGAACTGGTTGTCGACCATGGGTCCGAGCAGGACCAGGTTGGCGCCCAGCACCGCGCCGCCGATGCCGCCGAGGACCAGCCAGCGGTACCGCGGGCGGCGCTGCGGCGACGCGGGGGACGCCACGGCCGGCCGCCGGGCCTCCAGCACGCACAGCGCGGCGAGCACGACCGCGCCGGCCAGCCCCCACAGCCACGAGTGGGCCGTCGCCGGCACCCGCTCGCAGGTCTCCTGCCCGCGCGGGCAGCCGTAGCGCTGGCCCAGCATCGCGTAGAGGTACAGCGCCCAGCCGGCGCACCAGCCGGCCAGCAGGATCGTGGTGACTCGCCGGTACCAGGGCGTGGGGTCGGGGCGGGCCACGGCCGGGGCTTCGATCTCGGCGGTGCTCGACATGCCGCGCACGATACCTGCGACCTTGCCGCGAGGGGGTCCGGTCTCGGCCTCGACAGCCGCTGAACCTGGTCGTCCTACGAGCCGGTGCCCTGCAGGTGGGCCAGGACCGCCAGCACACGGCGGTTGTCGTCGTCCGACACGGGCAGGTTCAGCTTGCCGAAGATGCTCGCGATGTGCTTGCCGACCGCGCTCTCGCTGAGGTATAGCTGCTTGCCGATGGCCGCGTTGGAGCGCCCCTCCGCCATCAGGGTCAGCACCTCGCGCTCGCGCGGGGTCAGGGTGCCCGACTGCGGCGTCGGGCGGGCGACCAGCTTGGCGATGACCGACGGGTCCATCACCGTGCCGCCGCCGGCCACCCGGCGCACGGCGTCGATGAACTGCTCGGCGTTGAAGACCCGGTCCTTGAGCAGGTAGCCCACCGCGCCGGTGCCGTCGGCCAGCAGCTCCCGCGCGTACAACTGCTCCACGTGCTGCGAGAGCACCAGCACGGGCAGGCCCGGCACCTCGCGGCGGGCGGCCAGGGCGGCCTGCAGGCCCTCGTCGGTGAAGGACGGGGGGAGCCGCACGTCGACCACGGCCACGTCCGGCCGGTGCTCCAGCAGGGCGGACAGCAGCGCCGGGCCGTTGTCCACCGCGGCGACGATCTCGAAGCCGTGGCTGCGCAGCAGCAGGACCATGCCGTCCCTCAGGAGGTAGAGGTCTTCGGCGAGGACAACGCGCACGGCAGCTCCAGCGTCGCGACGGTCGGGCCGCCCTGCGGGCTGTGCAGGGCGAGCGTTCCGTCGAAGGTACCCAACCGCCGCTCGATCCCGCGCAGGCCGGTCCCGCGCGAGGGATCGGCGCCGCCCTCGCCGTCGTCGGTGACCGTGACGCGCAGCGTCCCCTCGCGATGGCGGATGTCGACCGTCACGTGCTCGGCGCGGCCGTGCCTGACGGCGTTGGCCAGCAGCTCGCTGACCGCGAAGTAGGCCGCCGACTCGACCGGCGCGGCCAGCCGGCCGGGCAGCCGGCCGACGACGGTGACCTCGGCCGCGGTGTCGAGGGCCAGCGCCCGCACGGCGTCGGGCAGCCCCCGCTCCGACAGCACCGGCGGGTGGATGCCGCGCACCAGGTCGCGCAGCTCGGTCAGGGCCGCCTGCGAGGTCTCCCGGGCCTGCGCGACCAGCCGGCGGGCGGCGTCCGGGTCGGTGTCCATGAGCCGCTCGATCGCGCCGAGGGTGAGCCCGACGGAGATCAGCCGGGCCTGGGCGCCGTCGTGCAGGTCGCGCTCGATGCGCCGGACCTCGGCGGCCTGCGCGTCCACCGCGTCTGCGCGGGTCTGCGTGAGCCGCTCGACCCGCCGGCGTAGCTCCTCCTTGGCCGTCGGGCGCAGCAGCAGCGCGGACCAACGGGAGGTCAGCGACAGCACCAGGGGTGGCAGGGCCAGCGCCACGGCGACGAGCGCCACGCCGGCCGGGAGGGCGGCGAGGCGGTTGCCGGCCACCGCGCCGTACCAGCGGCTCCACTGCGCCCCGAACGCCGTGGTCCAGATCCAGGGCAGGGCGAGGCCGAATGCGCCGTACACCCCGAGCAGCACCGGCACCCCGGCCAGCACGCCGGTGACGAGGGCGTCGGCGGGCAGCCACACCAGGTCGCGCCAGGCCGCGGGGTCGTGCCAGACCCACTGCCAGCGGGCGCCGAACTCGGCCATGCTCTCGGTCTTGTAGAGGGTGTTGCCGACCCGGTAGAGCCCGTCGGGCCGAAGCTCCGGCCGCAGGCGCGGCTTGTAGGGGCGCTCGATGCGCTGTCCGGCCCACCCGGCGTACTGCCGGCGGAGGTTGACCAGCCAGCGAAAATGCGTCAGCCCGGCCGGGACCAGGAACACGATGCCCAGGCCCATGCCCAGCACCAGGCACACCAGGCTCAGCCCGAACAGCACGACCTGCATGAGCGCGCTGAGCAGCAGCAGGCCGCACCGGGCCCAGGCCAGCAGGACCGCGTCGCTGCGCTTGCGCCGCTCGGCCTTGCTGCGGCCGCGCTGCTCGGCCTTCGCGGACGGGCCGAGCATGCGGGCGCTCCACGCGGCGACCGCGCGCACGGTCAGCGGGGCCACCGGCAGCCCGATCGGCACCACCAGCAGCACGACCAGCGGGAAGAGCGCCTGCCAGCCGACATCGCGGTGGGTCGCCGGGTCGTCGGCCAGCCACTGCATCCGGCCGAAGTACGCGGGCCAGCGCGGCGAGCGGTACAGCGTGCTCTCGTGCCGGTACAGCCCCTCCTCGTCCGGCTGCGGCGGGCCGGGCGCCGGGCGGTACCACTCGGGGATCTCCCGGCCCAGCCAGCCGCCGAACAGCCGCCGGCAGTAGCCGGTCAGCCGCCGGGCCTGCTCCAGGCCGGCCACCACGATCGCGCAGATCAGCACGATCGAGCCGAGGAACGCGACGAAGACGAGCACGGCCAGGCCGAGCAGCTGCGCGCTGCGGGCGAGCCCCCTGAGATATGCCATGCCGTCGAGCCTCCGTCCTGCCGTCCCCGTGCGCATCGGGCCTGACTACCCGCGGGGGTGTAGCCAGCCCCACCCCCGGATCGGTGCCCAGCGTCATTCTGCCCGCCCGGCGGAACCGGGAGAGTCCTCGGCATGACGGTCATCGACGTTCAGCAGTTGCAGAAGTCGTACGGCGACCGCGCCGCCGTGCGGGACGTGTCCTTCTCGGTCGAGCGCGGCGAGATCTTCGGCATCATCGGGCGCAACGGCGCCGGCAAGACGACCACGGTCGAGTGCATCGAGGGCCTGCGCCGCCCCGACGGCGGCGAGGTGCGGGTGCTCGGCCTCGACCCGGCCGACCCGGCGGTGCGCCAGCGCCTCGGCGTCCAGCTGCAGGAGTCCCAGCTGCCGGACCGGCTGCGGGTGCGCGAGGCGATGGAGCTGTTCGCCTCGTTCTACGACCGGCCGGCCGCCATCGACCCGCTGCTGGCCCGGCTGGGGCTGGGCGAGCACGCGAAGCAGCAGTACAAGAGGCTCTCCGGCGGGCAGAAGCAGCGCCTGTCGATCGCGCTGTCGCTGGTCGGCTCGCCGGAGGTGGCGGTGCTCGACGAGCTGACCACCGGCCTGGACCCGCAGGCCCGCCGGGAGACCTGGCAGCTCATCGAGGACATCCGCGGCCACGGCGTCACCGTCCTGCTCGTCACGCACTTCATGGACGAGGCCGAGCGGCTCTGCGACCGGATCGCGGTCATCGACCAGGGCCGCACCGTCGCCATCGACACCCCCTCGGGTCTCATCCGCCGTGTCTCGTCGGGCGTGACCGTGACCTTCCGGCCCTCTTGCGTCCTGGCCCCCGGCGCCCTGGCCGCCGTGCCGGGCGTCGACTCGATCCGCTCGGACGACGGCGTCTGGACCGTAACCGGCCGCGGCAACCTCGCCCACGAGGTGTCCTCGGCGCTCGCCGCCCGGTCGGTCGTCCCGCTCTCGCTCAACATCGTCCAGGCCGATCTGGAGTCGGCCTTCATCGCCCTCACCGGCAAGGAGTCCTGAGATGCGCGTCCTGACCCGGCTGACCGCCGTCGAGACCAGGCTGATGCTGCGCGACGCGGCCGGCCCGATGTTCACCGTCCTGCTCCCGGTCGCCCTGCTGGTCGTCTTCGGCCTGCCCGGCAGTGCCCACAAGGCCGACCCCGCCCTGGGCGGCCACCGCGGCATCGACACCGTCATCCCGTCGATGTCCGTCATGGTGTCGATGGCGATGGTGGCGTTCTTCATGCTGCCGGTCGTCCTGGCCGGCTACCGCGAGCGGGGCATCCTGCGCCGCTTCGCCACCACCCCGGTCAAGCCCGCGGCCCTGCTCGGCGCCCAGCTGCTCATGAACGCCGGCGTGGTGCTCTGCTCCGTGCTGCTCACGCTGGTCATCGGCGTCGTCGCGCTGGGCATGCACCTGCCCAACCTGCCGCTGGTCGTCCCGACGCTGCTGCTGGGCGTGCTCGGCCTCTTCCCGATCGGCCTGCTGGTCGCGGCGGTCGCCGGCAGCACCAAGACGGCCACCGGCTACGCCCTGGCGATGTGGTTCCCGTCGGCGTTCTTCGCGGGGCTGTACGTCCCGGTGGAGTACATGCCGAAGGTGCTGCGCCGCATCGGGGACTTCACCCCGCTCGGCGCCTTCCGCCAGGCCATCCAGGCGGCCTGGGCCGGCGACGTCCCGCACCCGCTGCACCTGGCGGTGCTCGGGGCCAGCTTCCTGCTCGCCGGTGGCCTGGCGGTGCGCTACTTCCGGGCTACCTAGAACCGCCCCGCGAAGTCGGCCGCGCTCATGGGGGTGGAGAACATCGGGAAGTCGTACTTCAGGGCGTTGTCGTGCTCCTCCTGCGAGGTGGCGGCAACGCAGTCCTGCAGGGTGATCACCTGGTAGCCGTGCTCGTAGCCGGTGCGCATGGTCGACTCGACGCAGCAGTTGGTCAGGAACCCGCCGAGGGCGATTGTGGTGATGCCCTTGCTGCGCAGGATGAAGTCGAGGTTGGTGCTGGCGAAGGTGTCCAGGCCGCGCTTGCCCTCCACCACGATGTCCCCGGGCTGGGGCGCCAGGTCGTCGACGATCTGCGCGCCCCATTCGCCCTTGACGAAGGCGTTGCCGTCCACGACGCCCTTGAGGATGCCGTACGGGTGGGACGTGATCTCGTTGTAGCCCGGTGCGAAGGAGATCGGCGCGTGCACGACGGTCACCCCGGCGGCCCGCGCGGCGGCGACGGCCTTGCGGGTGTTGGCCAGCATGTCGGTCTTCTCCATGACGCCCCGCACGGCGGCGTGGAACGCGCCGCCCTCGGAGACGAAGTCGTTCTGGTACTCGATGAGGACGATGGCGGTCTTGGTGGGATCGAGGGACATGCGTGGCTCCTCCAAGGTCGGAGTCGTGACGCAGCTCACCCTACGCCCGCCAGATAGGCTGAGCGGCGTGGAACTCCTGCACTCGGGCAAGGTCCGTGACGTCTATGCCGACGGCGACGACCTGATCCTCGTCGCCTCGGACCGGATCTCCGTCTACGACGTCGTGCTGCCGACGCCGATCCCGGACAAGGGCGCCGTGCTGACCCGGCTCTCGCTGTGGTGGTTCGAGCAGCTGGCCGACATCGTGCCCAATCACGTCGTCTCGGCGACCGACGTGCCCGCGGAGTTCGCCGGCCGGGCCATCCGCTGCCGCCGGCTGGAGATGCTGCCGGTCGAGTGCATCGCGCGCGGGTACCTCGCGGGGCTCGGGCTCTCGGAGTACAACGCCCGCGGCGAAGTCTCCGGAGTGCCCCTGCCGCCCGGGCTCGTGGAGGGCTCGCGCCTGCCGGAGCCGGTCTTCACCCCGACGACCAAGGCCCCGGTCGGCGTGCACGACGAGTTCATCACGCTCGACGAGGTGCGCGACGAGATCGGCAAGGACCTCGCGGACGAGCTGCGCGACCTGACCCTGCGGGTGTACTCCCGCGGCGCCGCCCTCGCCGCCGAGCGCGGCATCGTGGTGGCCGACACGAAGCTGGAGTTCGGCCGCACGCCGGACGGCGCCGTGCTGCTGGCCGACGAGGTGCTGACCCCGGACTCGTCCCGCTTCTGGCCGCTGGACCAGTGGGAGCCGGGCCGCACGCAGTTCTCCTTCGACAAGCAGCTCGTGCGCGACTGGTCGCTGACGAGCGGCTGGGACAAGACGGCGCCGGGCCCGGAGATCCCGCCGGACGTGGTCGCCCTCACCCGCGCCCGGTATGTCGAGGTCTACGAGCGGCTGACCGGTACGACCTGGTAGCCGGGCCCCCGCCGGGTTTCAGCCGCCGAGTGGCGGCTCGTCGCCCCGCGTGTGCTCGGCCAGGAACCGCTCCAGCTCGGCCCCGATCTCGTCCGCCGTGGGCAGCGGCGCCGGCGAGTCGGCCAGCAGGTTGTTGTTCCCCGCGCGCCCGCGGGTGAAGGCGTCGTACTGCTCCTCCAGCGCCCGCACCAGCGAGGCCGCCTCGTCGGACTGCGCGATCTGCACGTCGATCTCCGCCCGGACGCCCTCGGCCGCCGAGTGCAGCTCCTCCATCGGCACCCGCAGCCCGGTGGCGTCGGCGAGGCAGGCGAGCAGCTTCTCCGCCGCCGCCGGGAACTCGGCCTGCGCCACATAGTGCGGCACGTGTACGGCGAACCCGAACGCGTCCCGATCCTGCTGCCCGATGCGGTACTCCAGCAGGTTCGCCACGCTCCCGGGCACCTGGACCCGCTGCAGCCAGGGCTCGAACCCGGCGATGAGGTCCCGGCTCGTGCCGTGCGCGGTCACGCCGGTCGGGCGGGTGTGCGGCACGGCCATCGGGATCGCGGTCAGCCCGACCGTGGCCCGCACGTCGAAGCGCTCGATCAGCTCGAGCGCCGCGGCGGAGAACCGCTCCCACTGCAGGTCCGGCTCCGGCCCGTCGAGCAGCAGGAACTCGGTGCCGGCGGCGTCGCGCAGCACGCGCAGCAGCAGCTGGGGCCGCTCGTAGTGCTCCCAGTGGTCCTCGACGAAGAGCATCGCCGGCCGGCGGCCGCGGTAGTCGTAGAGCTGGTCGAGGTCGAACGACGCGATCGTGCGCGCGGAGCCCACGGTCAGCAGGTGCTCCCGGGCGAGGCGGGCGGCGTTGCCGGCGTCGACGAAGCCCGTCAGCGCGTGCACGAGCACAGGCCGGTCGAGCGCCGGCAGGTCATCACTGAGCTCGTAGAGTTCGCTGGGGTTCAGCACAGCAACGAGTTCCTTCCTCTGTTTTAGTCCTGCAACTCGTCCGGACGTCCGATCATTCCACCCGATTCGCGCCAGGGATTGGTGAGGATGGCATAGACGAGCTCGTCCACGGCCGGCGTGAGGGAGGTCCAGGAGGGTCCGGCGCCGGTGTACGGGTCCGAGACCTGCAACATCATCTCGTGCACGCCGCCGACGAGCGCGATCGCCAGCAGCGGCGACAGCGCCGGGACGGCCGGGTCGGCCGCGCGCGCCCCCTCCACCACCTCGACCAGCGCGTCGGCGAAGCGCCGCTGCATCTGCTGGCGCAGCCGGAACGCCTTCGGCCCGGCCGCCTGGATCTCCACCAGCAGCGTGCGGGTCACCGCCGGCATGCTCTCCAGCGCGGTCAGGTATGCGGTCACCCCGTTGTTGATCATTTCCTTCCACGGCCGCCCGCCCGCCTCGGCCGCGTCGCGCACCACCGCCAGCAGCTGCCCGCAACCCTGCTCGTACAGGGCCATGAGGCACGCCTCCTTGTCGGCGAAGTGCTCGTAGAACGTGCGCTTGGACACTCGCGCGTGCATGACGATGTCCGCGATCGTCGTGGCCGCGTACCCTTTCGCGGCGATCGCCTGGGCCAGCCCGCCCGTCAGGTCCTGCCGCAGCTCCTCGGCGGTCCTGGTGCTCGTCATGCGGTATTCCCGCCCTTTCGCGACAATGTCTCCGGGTGCTATTTTGCCTGGTACTGCCCGGTACCGCCGAATGGGAGGCCCCCGGTGAAGCGCAGCTTGTCCGGCCAGGTGGTGCTCGTCACGGGCGCCGCCCGCGGCATCGGTGCACACACCGCCCGCCTGGCCGCTGCCCGTGGCGCGAAGCTCGCACTGGTCGGCCTGGAACCCGACCGGCTGCGCGCCGTCGCCGAGGAGCTCGACGCCGTCTGGTTCGCCGCCGACGTGACCGACCAGGCCAGTATGGCGGCCGCGGTCGAGGGGGTGCTCGCCGCGTACGGCCGGATCGACGCCGTCGTCGCCAACGCGGGCGTCGCCAGCCGGGGCACGATGGCCACCGGCGACGTCGAGGCCCTGGTGCGCACCGTCGAGGTCAACCTCGTCGGCGTCATGCGCACCGCCGCCGCCTGCCTGCCGCACCTCATCGCCAGCCGCGGCTACCTGCTCATCGTCGCCTCCGCCGCGTCCTTTGCCGCGCTGCCGGGCATGGCGCCGTACTGCGCCTCGAAGGCCGGCGTCGAGCACTTCGGCAACGCCGTGCGCCTGGAGGTCGCCCACCACGGCGTCGCCGTCGGCACCGCCCACCCGTCCTGGATCGACACCGACCTCGTGCGCGACGCCAAGGACGACCTGCCCGGCTTCAAGGACAGCCTGCGCCGGCTGCCGCCCCCGATGGGCTCGACCACGTCGGTCGAGCGCTGCGCCGCCGCCTTCGTCGACGCCCTGCAACGCCGTCGGCGCAAGGTCTTCGTGCCGCGCAGCGTCTTGCTCATGTACTGGTTGCGCACCCTCCTGAACAGCCGCCTGGCCGAGAAGGTCGTCGAGGCGCAGGCCCGCCGCAGCGTGCCCCTCATGGAGGAGCAGGTCCGCACCCTCGGTCGCGGCTTCGGGGCCAACACCGCCCCCCGCCTGCCGGGGGCGGCCGAGTCCGCGTCCCCGGGCTTCATCGCGGACCGCTATCACCGCTGAGGATCCCCGAGTCGTACGTCCACCGAGCCGCGCCGGCCGGCTCCGCCTCTGCGCGCAGTTCCTGCGCCTGCCTCCGTCCGCACGGAGTTCCTGCGCGGTCCGCGGTGTGCGCTGCGCTCTTCCGCCTGCCGCTTTCTGCGCGCGCTGAGCTTTCGCGCTGGGTTGGCGCTGAATGTTCGCGTTGAGCTTGGCGCTGGGCTTTCGCGCTGGCCTTGGCGCTGGGCTTGGCGCTGAGTCTTCGCGCCGAGCTTGGCGCTGGCTTTCCGCGCTGGGCTTTTTCGCGGGCCGCTATCTGTGTCGAGCCGGCCGGTGCGTCAGACTACGGGAATGCCCACGGATGCGCCCCGCCCGCCGATCTGGGCGCGCCCGGAGCCGAGCGCCCGCGCGCCCCGCTTCAGCCGCGAGCGCATCGCCGCCGCCGCCCTCGAGATCGCCGACACCGAGGGCATCGAGGCCGTGTCGATGCGCAACGTCGCCGCGCGGCTCGGGGCGGGCACGATGACGCTGTACAACTACGTGGAGACCAAGGACGAGCTCTTCGCCCTCATGGACGACGCCCTGATGGCCGAGGCCGTGGTCCCCGACGGCGAGCTGCCCGACGGCTGGCGCGAGGCCACCGCCGCCATCGCCCGGCGCACCTGGACCGTGCTGTCGCGCCACCCGTGGGCGATCACCCTGCGCCAGGGCCCGGCCATCGGCCCCAACGCCATGCTGCACTTCGAGCAGAGCCTCGCCGCCCTGGACAACGCCGCTCTGGACAACGCCGCCAAGTTCGACGTGCTGAGCATCATCGACGCGTACGTCTTCGGCAGCGCCCTGCGCGCCGCCGAGACCCGCCCCCAGCCGGACCCGGACGCGGTGCAGGCCATCGTGGAGTACGGCATGGCCCAGCTCGCCACCGGCCACTTCCCCCACACCGCCGCCCTCCTGAACGGCCAGGACCCCCGCGACCCGGAGGTGGCCGGCCCGCCGCTGACCCCCGACGCCTTCGCCACCCAGTTCGAGCGCGGCCTGCAGGCCGTCCTGGAGGGAGTGGCCGGCCTAGTCGAGCCGTGACTCGTGCACCAGGATCGCCACCTGGACCCGGTTGGTGCACCCGAGCTTGGCCAGGATCCGCGACACGTACGTCTTCACGGTCGCCACGCTCATGTGCACCGCCGCGCTGATCTCCGCATTCGACCGCCCCTCGGCCACGGCCTCCGCGACGTCGCGCTCCCGCGGCGTGAGCACCGCCAGCCCGCGCCGCGCCACCTCCCCCCGCCCCTCGGCCGCGACGTGCGCGATGAGCCGCCGCACCACCGACGGCGAGAGCGTCTGCTCGCCGGCGGCCACCCGCCGTACCGCATCGAGAATGGCCAACGGCGGCGTGTCCTTGAGCAGGAACCCGTGCGCCCCGAGCCGCAGCGCCCGCAGCACGTGCTCGTCGGTGTCGAACGTGGTCAGCACCACGACCCGCACCCCGTCGGGCTGCAACTGCTCGAGCGCGGCCAGCCCGTCCACCCGCGGCATGCGGATGTCCATCAGCACCACGTCGGGCCGTACCTCCCGCACGACCCGCACCGCCTGCGCCCCGTCGCCCGCCTCACCCACCACCTCGACCCCGGCATCCCCGCCGAGCACCATCGTCAGCCCCGCCCGCACCAGCGCGTCGTCGTCCACCACGACGACCCGGATCACGTCTCCCACGACACCCCCGCCTCCGACCCGCAGCGCACCCCGGCACCGCCCGACTCGGCCCGAGGCAACACACCGCCATCAACCAGGGCAACCCGGACCAGCACCCCCACCCCGGCCCACCGCGACGCTCGCCCCAGGACAGCCCGCCCGCCAGCGTTCGGGGCGTCTGGCCAGTGTCGCGCCCGGCCCCCAACGTTCGGCGCGGCCGGCCAAGATCGCGTGCGGCCTAGGGCAGCCCGGCCGCCGACGTTTGGCGCGGCCCGCCCATGTTGCGCTCGGCCCAGGGCAGCCCGGCCACCGACGTTCGGCCCGACCCACCCATGCTGCGCTCGCCCCAGGGCGGCTCGGCCTCGGACGTGTGCCGCGGTCGGCCGCTGGTGCGCTCGGTTCGTGGCCGACCCGCCGCCGAGGTTCGGCGCGGACCGTCGGTCTTGCGCTCGGCCCGCGGCGGGGTGGGTCAGGTCCCCCATGGCAGCCAGGCCTCCAGCGTGAAGTGCGGGCCCTCGCCGTCACCGCGGCGGGGGCCGTGCTGGATGCGGCCGCCGGCCAGCGCCACCCGCTCGCCCAGGCCGACCAGGCCCGAGCGGGAGCCCGGCAACCCCGGCGGCACCGGGAGCATCGGCAGCGGGTTGCGCAGGCGCACGTACAGCTGGTCCGGCCGCTCCTCGCACCGGCCCACGAGCACCGACACCTCCTCGCCCGGCGCGTGCTTGCGCGCGTTGGTCAGCCCCTCCTGCACCAGCCGGAACGCGGTCCGGTTGACCGCCGCCGGCATCCCCTGCGGGTCGTCGACGCGGTTGTCCAGGTGGACGGTCGCGCCGGCCCGCCGCGCCTCGCCGACCAGCTCGTCCAGGTCTGCCAGGTCTTGGCGGGGGCGCAGCTCGTCGTCGTCGCCGGTGCGCAGTACCCCCAGGATCTCGCGCAACTCCTCCATGGCCTGCCGCGCGCTGCTGCGGATCGTCGCGCCCGCCTCGACCACCTGCTCCCGGCTCAGGTCCCCGCGGATCTCCAGCGCCCCCGCGTGCAGGCTGATCAGCGAGATCCGGTGCGCCAGCACGTCGTGCATCTCCCGCGCGATGCGCTCCCGCTCCAGCCCGCGCAGCACCTCGGCCCGCTGCTCGGTCTCCGCCTCGGCCCGCGCCGCCCGCTCCCGCAGCGTGGCGATGACCAGCCGGCGGTTGCGCACCGCGCTGCCCCAGGCGACCAGGGCGGCCATGATGACCAGCCCGATCCCGTTGGCCCCGACGACCTGCAGATCTGGATCCGGGTGCAGCACGCTCAGCGGGATCGACACCACGAAATGTGCCACCGCCACCCACACCGCCGTGCGCAGCCGCCGGTGCACCGCCACGGTGAACACCGCGATCGCCGCCGCCCCGCCGGCCACCTCGGTCACCGCCGCCGGCACCAGCATGAGCAGCGCCACCGCGACCGGATGCCGGCGCCGCCACCACAGCAACACGATGGCCGGCAGCGTCACGGCGAGCGAGAGCAGCAGCCGCTCGTCGGACAAGGTCCCGCTGTCCAGCCCGTCCGCCGCCGCGGTCAGCCCCACCAGCACGGCGACGACGACGCAGCTGACGTCGACCGCCAGATTGCGCGCCCGCCTCACGCCGCCACCCCGGCCCGGCCGCCCGCGACCGGCCGCAAACGGCCGCGCGCCGGGGCGGAGCAGTGGCTCACCGTGCCGCTCGGCGGCCTCCAGCGGCGCGGCGCCATCCCGGCGTGGCCGCCCGCGCTGGGCCGCGGACGGCTGCGCGGCGGCCCCCAGCGGTCCGGCGCTACCCCGGCGTGGCTGCCTGCCGTGGGCCGTGGACGGCTGCGCGGCGGAGCGGAGCAGTGGCTCACCGTGCCGTGCGGGCTGCAGTGGCACGGGAGCTGCCCTGACCGCGCCGCCACCGGCCGCCCGCCGCCGCTTTCCCCTCGCCTCGCGTCAGCGGCGGTCACGGTCGCACCAAGGGGCGCCAGTGCTGGGCCCGGCCGACATCGCGCACGGTGTACCCCAGCTTCTGCACCTCGTCGCGCAGCTCCGCCGCATCGGCGGCGCTCTTGGACTCCAGGGCCTTGGCCCGGGCGGCCAGCAGCGCGTTGACCGAGGCCGGCAGGTCGGGCAGGTCCGGGACCCAGCGCCGGAACAGCCCGTCGTACGGGTCGCGCGGCACCCACGGGTACCCGCGCTCCCGGAACGCCCGCTCCACCCTCGGGCTCCCGGCGTTCTCCAGCCGGTCCCGCACCACCTGCCGCGACTCCCGGTCGAGCACGACCAGCAGCCGCCCGTCCACGAACACGGCGTCGACGTCGCGCCTGGGCACGCTGCGCCGGGACTCCCCGCTCACCACCGTCAGCCCCTCGTCGCCGACGGTGACCCGCAGCGACTCGTGCAGCGCGACGAACCCGGCGGCGGCCCCGAGCAGGGCGCCGCCCGTGGCCACGGCCAGCCGCCCCCACCCGCCGCCGAGGTGCTCGACCAGCCGCATCGGCCCCGCGAACGGCACCCACGGCAGCCCGAGCAGCCACCGGGCCGCGATCGGTAGCAGCCACCCGATGACGCCGCCGGCCAGGGGGAACCCGATGCCGATGACCCCCCGGTCCGCGCGCGATAGCCCCAGCGTCTCCTCTGCCATGTCCTCACCGTAGGCACCCCCAATGCCGTTCGACAGTCGCCGAAAGTCGTCAGCCCGCGAGCCGCTCCGTGATGTGCACCGCCTCGATCCAGGCCGGCGGCGCGGGCGGGTGGTCGCCGACCAGCCCCGCGATGACCCGGCAGCCGGTCGGCTCGTCCGGCCACGGCGTCGCGCCGTCGGTGAGCACCACGATGATGTTCGGCGGGTCGGGCACGGCCAGGGCGCGGGCGATGCCCACCCGCATGTCGGTGCCGCCGCCCCCGCCCAGCTCGACCTGCTCCGCCTTCGTCACCCGGGTCACGGCGTGCACGTCGGCGTCGCAGGCCAGCACGGTGACCCGGTTGCCGCGGATGCCGACGGTCCGCAGCACGCCGGTCACCTCGCCCAGCGCCGAGGCCAGGTCGTCGGGCCCCATCGATCCCGAGGTGTCGATGACGATCGCGACCCGCGGCAGCGGCCGGCGCAGGCTCGGCAGCACCACCCCGCGCAGCGCCCCGCCGCGGCGCCCCGGCCGCGCATACGTGTAGTCGACCGCCCCGCTGGCCCACGCCACCGCCTGCCGCAGCGCCCCGGCCAGCACGCGCCGCCAGTCCACGACCGGCTCGGCGATCCGCTCGGCCCACCGCATCCAGCCGCCCGGGACGGTGCCCCGCGAGCGTGCGTGGGCCCGGATCGCGTCCGCGGTCTGCCGCCGGATCGCGTCCGCCTCGATGCCCCGGACCGCCGGCGCCCCGTCCGGCCCGAGCTCGCCCGGCACCGGCCCGCCGTGCGCCCCGGACCCGCATTGCAGGTGAAGCTCGGTGGAGCGGGGGATGCCCGGCAGATACTCCTCGAAGAGCCTCCCCACCGGCAGTCCGAACGTCTTCGGCTCCACCCGCTGCGGCGGCAGCGCCAGCCCGTCGGCCACCAGGTCGTCGTTGATCTCGCAGTCCTGCGCGAGGTTGACCCGGAAGCGGTCGTGGTGCTCGGCGTGCGGCAGCCGGTCGGCCCGCCCGTGGTGGTCCCGCAGCAGGTGAGCCACCTCGTGGACCCAGACCCCGGCCAGCTCCTCGACGGGGTGCGCCGCGACGAAGTCCGGGCTCACGTACAGCCGCCAGTGCCGGTCGACGCCCATCGTCGCGAGGTGCCAGGACGGCACGACCGACAGGGCGTAGAGCGCCGACGCCAAATACGGCCGCAGCTTCGCCGCCCGGTACCGCGCCGCGAGCAGCTTCGTGCGATCCAGCGCCACCCCGGCCCGCTCCCGCCCGGCCACGCCCGCGTGCGTGGCAACGCCCGCGTCCACCCCGGCCGCCGCCGGGGCGGACGAGGCCGGCGCCTCACGCCCGGTCACATCGCCCCCGACAGCCGCAGGATGTCGATGAAGGCGTCGATGGCCGGCGGCACCGGCCACGACAGCTCCCGCATGGCCGCGAGGTCGGCCGCCGCCCCGGCCGCCACGTCCGGCACGCCCGCGTCGACCGCCTTGGCCAGCACCGTCCACGCCGCCTCCCACCGGGCCCGGCTCCGGTCGGACTGCACGGCCGAGACGATCGCGGTGAGGAAGGCCAGCTGCCGGTCGCCCCGGTCGGGCAGGGCGAACGCGTCCGGGTTGGCCAGCACCCGGTTGGGGTCGGGCAGGTCGAGCTCGTCGAGGTAGTTCAGCAGCTCCAGCCCGGCGCCGTCGCCGATGGCGCCGATGAGGGCGGTCGAGAGGGCCTCCGGTGAGGCGTCGCCGGCCAGGGCGAACGTGAGCAGCCGCAGCGCCATCTCCCAGGTGCGCGGCGAGGGCCAGGCGCCGCCGCGGGCCTCCGCGTCGGCCGGGAGGTGGTGAGTCAGGCCGGGCCGGGCGGTGAGGAAGCCGGACAGGGTGCCGCGGGCGCGGGCCAGCGCGGAACCGGCCCGGCGCGGGTCGATGCGCGGGATGTCGGCCGTGGGCCAGGTGCCGGCCAGGCCGCGGGCCACCACCCCCGGGTCGTGGGTCCAGCGCAGGTGGACGAACCGGTTGGCCAGCGGCGGGCTCAGGTGCCAGCCGTCGGCGGCGCTGGCCGGCGGGTTGGCCGCGGCGACCACGCGCACCCCGGGCGGCAGGGTCAGGCTGCCGACCCGCCGCTCGAGCACGACCCGCAGCAGGGCGGCCTGCACGGCCGGGGGAGCGGAGGACAACTCGTCGAAGAAGATCAGGCCCACGCCCAGCCGGGTGAGCCGGACCGCCCAGTCCGGCGGCGCCATCGGCACGCCCTGGTTGGCCGGATCGTCGCCGACGACCGGCAGGCCGGCGAAGTCGGAGGGCTCATGGATGCTCGCGATGACGGTCTCCATCGGCACCTCGAGCCGGTCGGCCAACTGTTGCAGGGCCGCGGACTTGCCGATGCCCGGCTCGCCCCACAGCAGCACCGGCAGGTTGGCCGACACGGCCAGCGCGAGCGCCTCCAGCTGGACGTTGTCGCGTCGCTCCACCCGCGTTGCCCGGGTCGCCGCGAGCAGTTCGTCCGCCGCGGCCAGCTGGGTCAGTGCCTCCGTCATGACCCAGAGGCTAGCGACGGGGTACGACAATTCTCGAGGCGTTATCGGTACACACTGACGATTTCGCTGGCCAGCGGGGGCTCGCCGCCGGGCAGGAGCGCGCCGAGCGCCCGCTTGACCCGCCGCGGCACGTCCGGCCCGAGGGTCAGCCGCCGCAGCGCGGTGCGTCCCGTCTCCACCGCCGCCAGGAGCCGTTTGGCCCCGCGCCCGCGCACCCCGGTGTGGCGCAGGTCGAGACGGCGCAAGGAGGTGCCGGGCAGCGCGTCCGCCAGTAGCGCCGCCCCCGGGTCGCCGATCGCGTTGTCGGCGGCGCCGAGCACCCGCAGCGACAGCGGCCGCCCGAGGTCCAGCCCATCGAGCAGGTGCAGGCGCGCGGCGAGCGGCGCGACGTCGGTCAGGCCGTTGCCGCCCAGGCCCAGGGACGTACCGTTGCGGCGCATGTCCGACAGGACCCTCGCGACACCGTCGTCGCCGAGCCGGTTGGCCGCGAGGAAGAGGCCCGTCACGCCGCACTCGCCCAGCAGGCGGCCGAGCAGCGGGCCGGCGCCCGGACCGAGCCCGTTGCCGCCGAGGAAGACGCGGGTGACCGGCCGCGACCGCGCGGCGAGGGCATCGACGAGCATGCCGAGCCCGGCCTCGGTCAGCCCGGTGTTCACGAGGTCGAGGGTCGAGATCGAGGAGTTGTACCGCAACATCTCCGCCAGCCCCGCCACCCCCGCGTCGCCGAGCGGGTTGCGCTTGAGCCACAGCGCGGTCACGGTGGAGTCGCTGGCGAGGCGCTCGAACAACGGCGTCGCGCCGCCGGCGTCGATGGCGTTGCACCCGAGGTACAACGTGCGCACCCCGTGACCGGGGGAGAGCGACGCGGCCAGGGCGGCGGTGCCGGGCGCGCCGAGGCCGTTGGTGCCGAGCAGTAGGTGCACGGCGTGCCGCGACCCGACCACGCGATCCAGCACCCGGGTCACCCCGTCGGGCCCGAGTCCCTGTTTGCACAGGTCGAGCCGGCCGTCCGGCTGGAGCGTGCCCAGCGGGAACCGCTCCGTGTCGCCGACCCCGGACGGATCGTCGAGCCGCGCCAGCAGGGGCTCGAGAAGAGCGAGATCCGCCTGCGGTACCGCGGGAGCCTTCACAACCGGACAGGCGATCTCGACGCCGGGATCCTGCACGCGCCCATGGTAGCCAGCGGCGGCCCGGCCGGATTCGAACCGGCGTCCTCGCGGAGTATGGGTCCGCGCGCGACGACCTCTGCGCTACGGTCCGCCGCACGCCAGCCTAACGAGCGGGGCAAGGCCGGCCGGATTCGGACCGGCGTCCTCCCCGCGTGACGAGCGGGCGCGACGACCTCTGCGCTACGACCTCGCCTCGGCGAAGCGTACCGGCCGCACCCGGGGCTGGTAGAGCTGGTGCAGCACGAAGGTGTTGCCGTCGGGGTCGCAGAAGCTGGTGACCCGGGAGAACGGCCCCTCCTCGATCGGCGAGTCGAAGATGATGCCCCGCTCGGCCAGTTCCTCGTAGGTCTTCTCGATGTCGTCGGTGTCCAGCACGATGCCGCGCAGCGACCCGGCCGGCATCGACTCGAACCAGGTCACCAGCGTGAACGAGGTCTGGCCGTGCCGCGGCGCGACCTCGACCCAGCGGCGGTCGCCGTCGTCGTTGTCGCTGACGAGCTCCCAGTCCAGCGCGTTGAGGTAGAAGTCGCGGGCCCGGTCCTGGTCACTGACGGGAATGGACACGATCTGCACGTGGTCGATGGGCATGGCCGGCTCCTCGCAACGTCACGGCACCTTTTCCGCACGGTACCGCTGCTGACCTGGGCCTCGACGCCGATCGCTACAATTGCACCCATTCTGTGCGGATCGGCACGAATGCCCCCTCGACCTCCGGCTCGCAGCGCAGCCGCACCGGGCCGGGCGTGACGCCCTCGACCCGGAAGCGTCCCTCGCCGTCGGCCGCCGTCTCGTGTGTGCCGCCGGGCGACTCCACCACCACGCGCGCCGCCATCACCGGCGCGAGCTCGCCGACCACGTCGACGACGCCCGCCCGGGTGATCACCTGCACGTCGATGGTCAGCGCGCCGCCCAGGAACGTCAGCACCCGCGGTGAGCCACCGCGCACGCTGATGAGCCGGTCAAGCGAATCGCGGACCAGCTCGGCCAGCGCCGCGTCCGGGTTGCGCCACGAGAGGCTTGCCCGCGCGGCAGCCAGGACGGCGGGCGGCACCGGATCGTGCCGGCCGGCGATCTCACGCAATGAGCTCAGCACCTCTTCCTCCCCGATCATCGGGTCGGCCCTGCCCAGCCGCAGCGGGTCATATCGAAGCCGCCAATCGTCGGCGCAGCGTGCCCAGGCAGCGCTTGCGCGTAGGTCCGATGCTGCCGATCGGCACGTCGAGCGCGGCCGAGACCTCGGCGTAGCTCGGCGGCGGATCGGCGATGAGCACCCGCAACAGCTGCTGGCACTGGCCGGACAGCGCGCGGAACTCCTGCCACAGCACGGCGTCGCGCTCGTCGCGCAGCACGCTCGCGTCGGGCTCGTCCTCGACCCGGTCGAGGCCGAGCTGGACGCCGAGGTGGCCGACGAAGTCACCGGCCGAGCCGGCGGGGACGTCGCGACCGCCCTTGCGCAGCAGGGCGATCGCCTCGCGCCGGGCCGTGGTGGCCAGCCACGAGCCGAGCTTGTCCGCCTCGCGGACGTCCGCCACGTGCTCGACGAGCCGCAGCCAGGTCGCCTGGCTCACGTCGGCGGCGTCGGACCGGCTGAGCTGGAAGCTGCGCGCCACCGACCACACGAGGTTGGCGTATCTGTCCACAATGGATTCCCACGCCTGCTGGTCGCCGGTCGCGGCCGCCCGCAGAAGTGCGGCGTTTGGGTGTTCACCGGGACTTTCGGGGTCGGCCATGGCTCCGAAGAGTAGCATCGCGCCCGCCGGGCGACGGGGTGCGGCGACCACTGCGCCGCACCCCACCATCCCCCTCCCCCAGGTGCGTTCACAGGCCCCGCTGCTGCACTCCATGGCCTATGCCAGCCCGGCGTATCGGCCGTACCGAAGGCTGGTCCCGGCGATGACCGCCTCGGCCGCCAGCCGGGTGGACCCGGCCTCCAGCAGCGCGTCGGCGATCGCCGCGGCGACGAACGGCGCGGCGAACGACGTCCCGCTCCACCTCGCCCAGCCGTCCGGGAAGTCCGCGTGGTGCACGAACGTGCTGACCGCCTCGGCGCCGGGGGCGGCGAGCGTGACCCACGTCCCCGTGTTGCTCCACTCGCAGATGCGGCGGCCGTCGTGTGCGGCGACCGCGACCACGCGCCGCCGCCACGGCGCGCTGGTGCCGGCGTACGCGGCCGGCCAGAACGGCCGGTCGTGCTGTCCGTCGTTGCCGGCCGCCGCCACGACCACCCGGTCGCCGCTGCCCAGCAGCCCTGCCAGGGCCGCCGTGAGCAGGACCGGAGGCCGGTCGTCGAGCGTGTATCCCCCCAGCGAGACGTTGATGATCGGATCGTCGCCCGCCTGCCGGAAGGCGGCGACGAGGTCACTCTCCCGGCAGACCCCGTACGCGTCGACGACCTTCACCACTCTCGGCTGCACCCGCCCCGACCGGCCCAGCATCACCCCGGCGACGAAGTTCGCATGCCCCGCGTCCCCGTCGCGGACCCCCTCGTCGTCCGTCTCCGCGTCGGACTCGTAGTCCTCCGTGACGTACCGATCCTTCGGCAGCGGGCTGTTGAGCCAGACACCGGTGTCCAGCACCAGCACCCCCACGCCGGAGCCGTCCGCCGTGCGCAGCCGGCCGGGCGGTACCGGGCGCGGCGGCCCGTACGCCCCGGCGTGCCCGAACGGCGTCGAGACGAACACGTGATTGGGTCCGGCGGCCACCCGTGTGTCCCCGGCCGCCTCGGCCTGCACCCGCACGCGCCGCGCGGCCCGTGCCACGTCCAGGCCCCGCAGCCGGACCCGCCGGAACCCGTCCGGGACATCCCCCTCCTCAACGATGTCCCGTCCGGTGAAGCCCTGCTCCGCGAACGCCTGGCGGGCCGTGCCGAAGTGCTCGTCGAGCACGATCAGCTCGTCGGCGACGAAACGCACCGGCGTGCCGTCCGCCCGGTCCTCGCGACGCACCCACGCCAGCCCGGCCAGCCGCCGGGTGCGCCGGGAGCGCCACTCGTCCGAACGGGCGTCCGCTGCCATGGGCTCCTCCTCACCGTGTCGTCGTTCTCGACACACATGAGGGGCGCGATCGGGTTCCTGATACACCCACCCCCACTATTTCTTGTCGTACCCCCACGGCATGATGTGCCCCGTGGCGAGCATCGATCAGCAGATGGTGACCAGAGAGCTCACCGTGCTCGAGGTGACAAGCGGCGACAAGAAGGCGATCGTCCGGCCCGACGACACGGTGACCATCGGTCGCGACGCCGCCAACGACCTCGTGGTCGAGGACAATCTGATCTCCCGGCGGCACGCCGAGGTGATCTACAACGACGCCAGCTGGTTCCTGCGCGACCTGGACAGCCGCAACGGCACGTTCGTCGGCGGGGAAAAGGCCGCCTTCGTCGCCGCGACCGATGGCGGCGTGGTCAACCTGGGCGGGGCCGAGGGCCCGGCGGTGCACTTCAAGGTGGTCACGATCACCGAAGAGGTACCGGTTGAGCCCGCCCTGCCGCAGCGCCCCGCCGCCCCGGTGGCCCCGGCCGCCCAGCACGAGTTCGGCGCCGGACGGATCAGCCTCGGCCGCGACGCCGGCAACGACATCGTGCTGACCGACCTGCGCAGCTCCCGCAACCACGCCGAGCTGCGGCGCACCGCGGCCGGCGGCTTCGAGGTCGTCGACCTGGGCAGTCGCAACGGCACGTTCCACAACGGCAAGCAGATCGCTCGCGCCGACATGACCCCCGGCGACCTGATCTCGATCGGCCGGCACGAGTTCATCTTCGACGGCGCCCGGCTGCACGAGTTCGAGGACGCCGGCCCGTCCTCCCTCATCGCCGACGACCTCACCGTGCGGATCAAGGACGCGGTCCTGCTCGACGACGTCAGCTTCGCGCTGGCCGAGGGCAGCGTCCTGGCCGTCATCGGGCCCTCCGGCTGCGGCAAGTCGACGCTGGTCAAGGCCGTCGCCGGGCTGCGGCCGGCGACGCAGGGCAAGGTCCGCTACGACGGGCGCGACCTCTACGCCGACTATGCCGAGCTGCGGTACCGCATCGGCATGGTCCCGCAGGACGACGTGCTGCACCGCCAGCTCACCGTCCGCCGCGCGCTGCGCTTCGCCGCCGCCCTGCGCTTCGCCGACGACGTGCCGCGCAAGGAGCGCCGGGCCCGGGTGGCCGAGGTGCTCAAGACCCTCAACCTCACCGAGCGGGCCAAGCAGCGCATCGACAGCCTCTCCGGCGGCCAGCGCAAGCGGGTCTCGGTCGCCCTGGAGCTGCTCACCGAGCCCTCCCTGCTCTTCCTCGACGAGCCCACGTCCGGCCTCGACCCGGCGCTGGACAAGGAGGTCATGGAGGAGCTGCGGGGACTCGCCGACAAGGGCCGCACGGTCGCGGTGGTCACCCACAACGTGATGCACCTGGACCTCGCCGACCGGGTGCTCGTGCTGACCGTGGGTGGCCGCATGGGCTTCTTCGGCCCGCCCGGCGAGCTGCTGGAGTTCTTCGGCGCCGAGGACTACGCGGAGGTGTTCCGGGAGGTCACCAGCAACGCGGAGCACTGGGTGCGCAAGTACCGGTCCTCCGAGCACTACACGCGTTACGTCACCGACCAAATCGCCGAGGCCCCGCCGCCGAAGCCGGAGGTGGTGGAGCGGGTGAGCGCCTCCGTGCCCGTCCAGCGGCCCGTCGCGCCCGTCGCGGCCCCGGCGGCCGTTGCGGCCGGGGCGCCGACCGTCAAGCAGGCACCGCCGCCGCAGTCGGCCGGGGAGGCGACCGTCAAGCAGCCGCGGCCGGCGGGGGAGAAGACGGCGGAGCAGCGGATGCCGGCGCGGCCCGCGGCCCCGACCGCCGACCTGCCGGCCTCTAGGCCCGCGGCTTCCAGCGGCGCGGCGGTCGGGCGGGCCCGGGTGCGCCTAGGCGGGGCGTCGCTGCGCAGCCGGGCGCTGCATCCTGCGGCGCCGATCCGGCAGTTCCTCACGCTGTGCCTGCGGATGCTCTGGGTCGTCGGGGCGGACCGCGGCCTGAGCGTCTTCATGATCGGCCTGCCGCTCGCGCTGGCCCTGCTGACCCGGACGGTGCCGGGCGACAACGGCCTGGCCCCGGCCGTCGGCCTGCGGTACAGCCTGGAGGCCCAGCGCCTCCTCGTCGTCCTGGCCGTCGGCGCGGCGTTCCTGGGCACCGCCGCCGCGATCCGCGAGATCGTCAACGAGTCGACCATCTACAAGCGCGAGCGGGCCGTGGGCCTGTCCGCCGGTGCGTACCTGGCCTCGAAGCTCGTCGTCTTCTCCCTCATCATCATCGTCCAGACGGCCCTGTTCACCTGGCTCGCCCTGCTGGGCAAGAACCCGCCGAAGGACCCGCTGATCCTCCCCAACCACTGGCTGCTGGAGATCGCCATCCCGGTCGCCATGGTCGCCCTCGCCTCGATGGCGTTCGCCCTGCTGGTCAGCGCGCTGGTCAAGACCACCGAGCAGACCACCCCGGTCCTGGTCGTCACCGTGATGGCCCAGCTGGTCCTGTCGGGCGGCCTGTTCGAGCTCGGTGGCCAGCAGGTCCTGGAGCAGATCTCCTGGCTCTTCCCGACCCGCTGGGGGCTGGCCGCCGGCGCCTCGACCGTCGACCTGCAGTCCATGATCCCGTTCAAGGACGGCATGTGGGAGCACTCCACCGGCGCGTGGTGGCGTTCGACCCTGATCCTGCTCGTCCAGATCGTCCTGCTGACCGGCCTGGCCCGCCTGGCTCTGCGCCGCTCGGAGCCCGGCCGCCAGTAACCCTCGTCCGGCCGGCCCGCCAGCCGCCCACCGCTCGCGGCTTGGGTGGCCGGCCCGCGCTGGACGCCCGCTTCCCCGCGCCCCGGGTGCCCGGCCCGCCGGATGCCCGCGCTTTGCGGCGCGGGCGCCTGGCCTGCTGGGCGTCCGGCTTGTCGGCCTCCCACGCCTCGTTGGCTCGGGCGGCCGACAGGAGCCCCGGATCGGTGTGGGTCGGCGCTCGTCTCGGGCTGGACTTCGCCTCGGGCTGAGTCTTGCCTCACCCGCGGCTGACGTTGCTGCCCCACCCGCGTTCGGTGTTGCGTCGACGAGTCCGGTGCCGGTCCGCCTGGCTTATCGGACATTTCGCGCCGATGCGGACCTGTCTCGGGCGTAGGTGGGCCGCCGTTTGAACCGTTCTCCGGGGCCGGGGATATTGTTTGCTCGGCTAAGGAAAACCGCCGAGCACGACGGAGAAGAGACGAATGTCAGACGCGATCCGGGCCGAGACGGTGTACATCGGCGAGGAGAAGATCCAGGCGTACCAGGCCCGACCGCTCGACCCGGGACCGTTCCCGGGGGTCGTGGTGATTCACCACCTGCCCGGGTACGACGAGGCGACGAAGGAGATGGTGCGGCGGTTCGCGGTCAACGGGTACTCCGCGATCTGCCCCAACCTGTACTGGCGGCAGGCGCCCGGCGCGTCGCCCGATGACGCCTCGGCGTTCGTGCGCGGGCAGGGCGGCGTGGCCGACGAGCAGATCATCACCGACGTGGCCACGGCGGCGGCCGCGCTGCGCGGGCTGGACAACGCCAACGGCAAGGTCGGCGTGATCGGGCACTGCTCCGGCGGCCGGCAGGCGCTGCTCGTCTCGACCGCCGTGGACCTCGACGCCGCCGTCGACTGCTACGGCGCCTTCGCCCTCGAGGCACCCCCGGTCGGCAGCGGCCTCAACGCCGTGCCGATCCAGGACCGGCTCGGCGACGTGCGCTGCCCGGTGCTGGGGCTGTTCGGCGACGACGACAAGTACCCGGCACCGGACGAGGTGGCGCGGCTGGCCGGGCTGCTCGAGGAGCACGGCAAGAGCTTCGAGCACCACAGCTACGAGGGCGCGGGGCACGCGTTCTTCTCGGTGGACCGCCCGTCGTACCGGCCACTGGCCGCCGTCGACGGGTGGCAGCGCGTCTTCGCCTTCTTCGGCCGGCACCTGGGGGCCTGACCATGTGCACGTACGAGACCGAGACGATCGAGATCGAAGGCGCCGGCAAGGGCGCGGCCGGGTGGTTCGACCTGACCCAGGCGGCGGTGTACGTCGACCACCCGCAGCGGGCGCCCTTCGGGCACACCGTGAACATCGACTTCGCCAACCCGGGGCAGGGGCCCTCGGCGCGGGTCGCGGTCGAGCTGACGGAGGAGGCGGCGCTGGCCCTGGTGGCGGCGATCCAGCGGGCCATCGCCCACGCCCCTGCCGGCCTGGCGAGCGCCAACGCCCCAGCCTGACGGCCCTCACCTCGGCAGCCGTCCAGCCTGCCCGGGGAGAGGTACGCCCCGAAGGATGGCCCAGCCTGGGTTCTCGGTGCGAGGGATGGTCCAGCCTGGCGGGTGGTCCGGGGCGAAGGGTGGTCGCGCCTGACGGCGCCCCGTTCGGGAGCGGTCCGGCCCGGCGGGTGGTCCAGCTCGACGGCGCCCCCGCCCGGCAGGGCGGCCAGCCGAGAATCGGGCCTATAACCCTAAACGGCCCAGCACCGCTAAATGATGATAAGTCCGAAAAATCCGGCACCGGAGGTGCCGGATTTTTCGTCACCAGGCCGGAAAGGGTCGACTTCTCGGGTCGGAGTCGCGCTACCCAAAGGGCCAGCGGGCGGAGCAGGATCGGAGGATGGGCGTCTATCGCGACACGTACCGGCGGAGCCTCGACGATCCCGAGTGGTTCTGGCGCGACGCCGCGGCCGCCGTCGACTGGCAGCGTATGCCGATGCGCATCCTGGAC
Organism: Dactylosporangium sp. NPDC051485; assembly: GCF_040682015.1. Taxonomy (NCBI): domain Bacteria; kingdom Bacillati; phylum Actinomycetota; class Actinomycetes; order Micromonosporales; family Micromonosporaceae; genus Dactylosporangium; species Dactylosporangium sp. NPDC051485. The sequence continues at coordinate 19,072 of NZ_JBFAZW010000009.1, read as the reverse complement.
GCCGACCGGCCGCCGTTCTACCGGTGGTTCCCCGACGCCGAGCTCAACACCTGCCACAACGCCCTCGATCGGCATGTGCTGGCCGGGCGCGGGGACACGCTCGCGCTCGTGTACGACAGCCCGGTCACCGGGAGCGTGCGGCGGTACACCTTCGGCGAACTGCGCGACGAGGTCGCCCGGTTCGCCGGGGCGCTGGGCCGCCTGGGCGTGGGCAAGGGCGACCGGGTCGTGCTGTACATGGCGATGGTGCCCGAGGCCGTGGTGGCCATGCTCGCGTGCGCGCGGCTGGGTGCCGTGCACTCGGTGGTGTTCGGCGGGTTCGGGCCCAAGGAGCTGGCCGCCCGCATCGACGACGCCCGGCCCAAGGTGGTGGTCGCGACCTCCTGCGGGATCGAGCCGGCCCGCGTGGTCGAGTACAAGCCGCTGCTGGACGCCGCCCTGGACGAGGCCGCCCACAAGCCCGAGCGCGTGGTGCTCCTGCAGCGTGAGCAGGCGCCCGGCCGGCTGCGCGAGGGGGACCTGACGTGGGAGGACGCCCTCCAGGACGCCCCGTGGGCCGGGTGCGTGCCGGTGGGGGCGACCGACCCGCTGTACATCCTCTACACCTCGGGAACCACCGGGCGCCCGAAGGGGATCGTGCGCGACAACGGCGGGCACGCGGTCGCGCTCGCCTGGTCGATGGCCAACATCTTCGACTGCGGCGCCGGCGACGTGTTCTGGGCGGCCTCCGACGTCGGGTGGGTCGTCGGGCACTCGTACATCGTGTATGCGCCCCTGCTCGCCGGCGCCACGACCGTGCTGTACGAGGGCAAGCCCGTCGGCACCCCGGACGCGGGCGCGTTCTGGCGGGTGGTGGCGGACCACGGCGTCAACGTGCTCTTCACCGCGCCGACCGCGATCCGCGCGATCCGCAAGGAGGACCCGGAGGGGGCCCGGATCGACCGGGAGCGCACGAAGACGCTGCGCGCGCTGTTCCTGGCCGGCGAGCGGCTCGACCCGCAGACGTACGAGTGGGCGGGGGAGCGGCTCGGCGTCCCGGTGATCGACAACTGGTGGCAGACCGAGACCGGCTGGCCGATCGCGGCGAACCCGCGCGGGCTGGAGGCGCTGCCGACGAAGCCGGGTTCGCCATCGGTACCGGTACCGGGCTTCGACGTGCGCGTCGTGCGGCCGGACGGGTCGGATGCGCCGGCCGGCACCGACGGGCCGATCGTGATCCGGCTCCCGCTGCCGCCGGGCTGCCTGCCGACGCTGTGGGGCGACGACGAGCGGTACACCGGCTCGTACCTCAGCGCCTTCCCCGGCTGCTACCTGACCGGCGACGGCGGGCGCTTCGACGAGGACGGCTACCTCTACGTCATGGGCCGCACCGACGACGTCATCAACGTCGCCGGCCATCGCCTGTCGACCGGCGCGATGGAGGAGGTCCTGTCCGGGCACCCGGCGGTCGCGGAGTGCGCGGTGATCGGCGTCGCCGACGAGCTCAAGGGCCAGGTGCCGCGCGGCTTCGTGGTGCTCAAGGCCGGCGCCGGCGCGGATCACGACACCGTCGCCGCGGAGCTGGTGCAGCTGGTCCGCGACCGGATCGGGGCGGTGGCGAGCCTGCGCAGCGTGCAGGTGGTGGCCGGGCTGCCGAAGACCCGCTCGGGCAAGATCCTGCGGCGGACCATGCGCGGCATCGCCGACGGCCGGGAGGAGCCGGTGCCGTCGACCATCGAGGATCCGGCGGTCCTGGACGCCCTGCGGCCAATCTTGGAGCGGCCGCGCTGACGACAAAAGGCGCCTGCGGAGCGGCCGCGCTGCAAAGCCGAAGGCGCCCTGCGGCCAAATCCGAAGGCGCGCAACGCTGACAGCGAACACGCTCACGGCGAACGGGGGGTCACAGGGCCCGGTCGTGGTCATACCGTCGTGGGATGGCCGACTTTGAGATCCCCTTCGACAGCGCCGTCTTCGACCGCCTGCTCGCCAAGCGCATCATCGTCCTCGGGACGGAGGTCAACGACGAGAGCGCCAACCGCATCTGCGGCCAGCTGATCCTGCTCGCCGCCGAGGACTCCGACCGGGACATCAGCTTGTGGATCAACTCGCCGGGCGGCGCGGTCCACGCCGGGCTGGCGATCTACGACACGATGAAGTTCATCAAGAACGACATTTCGACGGTGGTCATGGGCATGGCCGCCTCGATGGGGCAGTTCCTGCTCAGCGCCGGCACCCCCGGCAAGCGCTACGCCCTGCCCCACTCGCGGGTCATGATGCACCAGCCGTCGGGCGGCATCGGCGGCACCGCGGCCGACATCGCCATCCAGGCCGAGCAGATGCTGTTCACCAAGAAGACCATCCAGCGGCTCATTGCCGAGCACACCGGCCAGACCGTCGAGCAGATCGAGACCGACTCCGACCGTGACCGCTGGTTCACCGCAACGGAAGCCAAGGACTACGGCTTCGTGGACCGGGTCGTGCAGGGAGCCGAGCAGCTGGCCCTTTCATAACGGGGCGAAGACGATCTACAGTCCCCGAATGTGAGTATCGAACGCGAAGTGGCGTCAGAGCAGGCCGGATTCGACGCGCGGCGGCTGGCCCGCCTTGACGCCCACTTCGCGCGGTACGTGGATGACGGCCGTCTCGCCGGCTGGCAGCTGGTGATCGCCCGGGACGGCAAGGTGGTGCACACCAGCGTCTACGGTCAGCGCGACGCCGAGGCCGGCCTGCCGGTCGAGCCCGACACGCTCTGGCGGCTCTACTCGATGACCAAGCCGGTCACGTCCGTCGCGGCGATGCTGCTGTGGGAGGAGGGGCGCTTCGAGCTCACCGACCCGATCGCGAAGTACCTGCCCGAGTTCGCCGACGTGCGGGTCTACGACAAGGGCTCGTCCGGCCAGCCCTTCACCGTGCCGGCGGCCGAGCCCATCCGGGTGTGGCACCTGCTCACCCACACCTCGGGCCTGACGTACGGCTTCCTGAACACCTCCGTCGTCGACGCCCTCTACCGCAAGGCCGGCTACGACCTGACCATGAAGCCCGGCGTCGACCTGGCCGAGGCCAGCCGCGACTTCGCCGCGCTGCCGCTGCTGTTCCAGCCGGGCACCGCCTGGGGCTACGGCGTGAGCACCGACGTGCTCGGCCGGCTGGTCGAGGTGGTGGCGGGCGTGCCGCTGGCGGAGTTCCTGCGCACGCGCATCCTGGAGCCGCTCGGCATGGCCGACACGAGCTGGTCGGTGGCCCCCGGCGAGCCGAGGCTGGCGGCGCTGTACATCCCGGGGCCCGACGGCCGCCGCGTGCGCTTCGACCCGATCGGCAGGGCGGCCTTCCAGGAGCCGCTGGCCCCGTCGGGCGGCGGCGGGCTCATCTCGACCGCCGCCGACTACCAGCGGTTCATGAACATGCTGCTGGCCCGGGGCGGGTCCCTGCTGGCCCCGCGCACCGTGGACTTCATGACCCGCAACCACCTGCCCGGCGGCGTGGACCTGGACACGCTGCAGTCCGGCGGCTTCGCCGAGACCACGTTCGAGGGCGTCGGCTTCGGCCTGGGCTTCGCCGTGGTCCGCGACCCGGTGCCGGCGCGCGTGTTCAGCTCCCCGGGCACGTACTACTGGGGCGGCGCGGCCAGCACCGCGTTCTGGATCGACCCGGTCGAGCGGCTCACCGTGGCGTTCTACACCCAGCTGCTGCCCTCCAGCACGTACCCGATCCGCCCGCAGCTGCGCCAGCTGGTGTACAGCGCACTGACCGATTAGACGAACGACAGGTTCCCGCCGCCGGTGTTGACGCGGACCTTGTGCGCCGAGGCCTTCTCGACCTTGACGGTGCCGCTCTGCTTGCCACCGCCGAGGTCGGCCTCCAGCGCGTAGCCGTCCGAGGTCAGCCGCAGGTTGACGTTGCCGCCCTCGGAGTCGACGTCGATCCGGTTCGGCGCCTGGGTGATCTTCAGGTCGACCGGGCCGCCGCCGGTGCGGGCGGTGAGCTCCGGCGGGGCCAGCCCCTCGCCGGACAGCGAGCCGCCGTCGGACTGCACGTCGACCAGCCCGGTGAGCCCGGTGAGGGAGATCCGCCCGCCCGAGCTGTCCAGCCGGACGCTGAGCGTCGAGGGCATCTCGATCTCGTACGAGATCGAGCAGTCGTTCTTCGGGCAGCCGGTCGAGGCGAGGATGAGCTCGCCGCCGTCGAGGCTCTGCTTGCGGTTCGGCTTGTCCGTGCGGTACCGCTGGGTCTCCGTCACCTTGATCGTCGGCCCGCTGCCGGCCTTGATCGTGACCCCGCCGCCCTCGCTGTCGACCTCCACGACGCTGACGTCGTCCTTCACCTCGAACGAGTTCGTGGCGGTCTGCTCCGACCCGTCCTTGCCCGCCGGCGCGGGGGAGGGCTTGGGGCTACTGCAGGCGCCGAGGGCCAGCAGGACGACGGCGGCGGGCGTGAGGACCCGCAGGGGCAGTGACTTCACGGAGCACAGCTTTGCACGCGGAGCACGACCACTTTCGGTAGGGTCGCCGCCGTGGATCTCATCGATGCCGCCTACGCCCGAGCCGAGGCCAACGGGTTCGGAATGTCCTGTGAGCCGCCGGTCGGCCGGCTGCTCGCCACCCTCGCGGCCGCGCTGCCACCCGGCGGAAGGGTTCTGGAGCTGGGCACCGGCGTCGGCGTCGGCACCGCCTGGCTGGTCAGTGGCCTGCTGCCGCGCGCCGACGCGACCCTCGTCTCGGTCGAGCTCGACCCGGCCACCTCGGCCCTGGCCGCCGGGGCCGGCTGGCCGGACTTCGTCGAGCTGCGGGTCGGCGACGCCCTGGAGTTCCTGACCGCGGCTTCGCCCGGAACCGACGACGGCGGCTACGACCTCATTTTCGCCGACTGCGTCGGCGGCAAGATCGAGGGCCTGGAGCACACCCTGGCCCGGCTCAACCCGCGCGGCGCGATCGTGGTCGACGACATGCGCACGGTCGACGGCTGGCCCGACGACTTCAAGGTTCGCCAGCAGGGCGTGCGCCGAACCCTGCTGGACCATCCGGACCTCGTTTCGGTCGAGCTCGACCACGGCTCGGGTGTGATCATCAGCGTCCGTCGACCCCCTGCGGGCTGAACGGCCCCGACCGGGGTCGGCCGCCCGGCCGCTGACGCCCGCCCGGCGGGATCGGTACCGTCAAAACCGATGAGTGCGGTCGTGCTGGCCCTGCACGGGCTGCTGGTGGACGGGACCGTGGCGACGATCGAGCCGGTGCTCGCCGGGCTCCTCGTGGCCGACGATCCCGACCTGGTGCTCGACGTCTCCCAGGTCACGGTGTGCGACACCACGGGCGTGGCGCTGCTGGTCGGCGTGGCCGCGACGGCCCGCGCCCGGGGCGGCGAGCTGCGCCTGGCCGCCCCCTCGCCGGCCATCCGCGCCTGGCTGCCGGTGGCCCCCGGGATGAGCGGCATCGCCACCTTCGCGACGGTCGAGGGCGCGATGGAGGCCGACCCGCGGGACCTGCTCAGGTCGTCGACGTACGCCGAGCCGCCCGCGTCGGCGTGCATCGACGACCCGCCGGCCCGCAAGCTCCCGAGCGGCCGGCCGCGCTGGCGGGTCAACCCTTCGGGCCGCGCACGATCACACCGAGGTCCCGCATCACCGCGTCGGTGAGCCCGGGCAGCTGGGCCGGTTCGATCGTCACCCCGCGCAGGCTGGACATCCCGCTGACCTCGGACAGCTGGTTGCCGCGCAGGTCGGCCCCGCGCAGGTCGCAGCTCTCGAAGGACATCTGGCGCAGCCGGCAGCCCTGCATCGCCGCGTAGGGCAGCACGCAGTCGCGAAGGTTGGTGTTGACCAGCACGCAGCCGACGAAGCCGGTCGGCCCGGCGGTGCTCACGTCGTCGAGCGTCGCCCCGTCGAGCCGGCACCCCTCGAACAGCACGTCGGACAGGCGCGTCTCGGCGAGGTTGGCCCACGTCAGCTTGCAGTTGACGAAATGCACCCGATCGAGAGTCAGCCCCGTGAGCCGCGCGGCGGTGAAGTCGACCTTCTCGAACCGGCAGCCGCTGATCGCCACGTCCTCCCACACGACCCCGTTGAGGTCGAGGTTCTCGAGGTGGGAACGGCGCAGCCGGGCGTCGATGAGGGTGGTGCGGATGGCGCGGCCGGTCTGTACGTGGGCCTCGGTCAGGTTGCCGCCCCACGGAGCGCCGACGGGCTCGAGCTCGCCGTGGTCGAACACGGGTAGCTCGATGTCGATCTCGTGCACGCTACGCACTGCCACGTGCTTCACCGTAAAGGGTGACCCGAGCGGGTGGCACGTAGGCTGTGCGGTCATGGGCGATGCAGGGGTGCGGCAGCGGGTGGACGGGCGGACCCTGCGGGCCGAGCGGACCCGCCAGGCCATCACCGACGCGCACTTCGCGCTGCTGGAGGAGGGCGACCTGCGCCCGACCGCGGAGCGGATCGCCGAGCGGGCCGGCGTCTCGCTGCGCGCGCTGTGGACCAACTTCAAGGACATGGAGGGCCTGTTCGCGGCCTGCGGCGAGCGGCTCATGGAGCGGCAGCGGGCGGAGTTCCGGCCGGTCCCGGCGGGCCTGCCGCTGCCAGAGCGCATCGAGCGGTACTGCGCCCAGCGCGCCCGCCTGCTGGAGCTCATCGCGCCGGCCGCCCGGGCCGCGCGCATCCGCGAGCCGTTCTCGGTGCAGCTGCGCAGGAGCCGGGCCCGGTACCTCCAGAGCGCCCGCGAGGAGATCGAGACGCTCTTCGCGCCGGAGCTCGCCGCGGCCGGAGCGGGCCGCGCCGAGGTGCTCGACGCCCTCACCGTCGCCACCACGTTTGCCGGTTGGTCGATGTGGCGCGACGAGTTGCACCTGGATGTGGCGGGCGCCACCGCCGTGCTTCGCCGCGTGGTGAGCGCGCTGCTACCCGTCGCAGTGGCGGCATAAGTTTCGATTAGACGGCCGTTAAATCGCCTCCGATGGCCGCCTTTCGTGACCGGCGCTCTCTAGTGTTCGGCTTCTAGCGTCCGGTGCGGCTGAGACCCGCAGTGATCATGGAGGCCCTGGTGTCATCGTTCGGTGACGGCGACCGGTACGACCCCTATGCCGGTGGCTTTGCCCGTGACCCGTACCCGGCCTCCTACGGTGATCCGGGCGACGACCCCGAGGACGAGGAGCACGCCCCGCGGCACCGGCGCGGCTCCAAGGTCCTGATCGCCGCGATGATCGGCACGCTGGCCCTCATCGTGGTCGGGGCCGTCGCCTTCGCCGGCTCGCTGGTCATGTCCCGCACCTCTGGCGGCAAGCCGCCGGCGGGCAAGAGCGACGTGGCCGCGGCCGCCTCGGTCCAGCCGCGCAACCTGGTCGGCGGGGCCGGCGACCCGTCGTCCAGCGACCCGGCCGAGCAGGCCACCGCCACCGCCTCTGCTGCCCCGACGACGGGCGCGCCCACCAAGGCGCCCACCACGAAGGCGACCACCCCGGCGAGCAGGCCGAAGACCACCGCGGCCACCGGCGGGGGCGACGTGGCCTACGAGAACCAGGTGATCAGCCTGGTCAACGTCGAGCGGGCCAAGGCCGGCTGCGGGCCGGTGAAGTACAACGCGAAGCTGCGGGCGGCCGCCTACAAGCACTCGGCCGACATGGCCAAGCGCGACTACTTCTCGCACACGACCCCGGAAGGGGTGGAGTTCGCGACCCGGATCAAGGCCGAGGGGTACAACTGGTCGGGCGCCGGCGAGAACATCGCGGCCGGGCAGGGCACCCCGGAGCAGGTGATGGACGCCTGGATGCACAGCGAGGGGCACCGCGCCAACATCCTGAACTGCAAGTTCGTCGACCTCGGCGTCGGCCTGGAGTACCAGGTCAAGAACAACCGCAAGATCCCGTACTGGACGCAGGACTTCGCCACCCCGGGGCGCTAGGCATCGACGGGTACCGACCGGTAAGTTGCCTCGTCCGTCCGGCGGTTGCGCCGCAGCACAGCGTTGGGGACCGTCCACGTAACGCGATGATCGCTGCCCGACGCGGGTAGCGCGTTGCTCATGCACGTGCCACACTCACCGCGGTCAGTGCTTACGGTGCCCGCGCGGACTACTCACGTTCGTTCCCCGCGGGTGCGTACAACCCGCTCTCGAAAGCATCGAGCTGTATTTCACAGCAGGGGGTACAACGTGTTCGCTGCTCCCCAGCGGCGGCGGCTCGCGGCACTCGCGGCCGCGGCGCTCCTGGGTCTGGGCCTGACGGTCGTGGAGGCGTCGCCCGCGGCGGCGGCCGGGGTCGGCTATGTCCGCCTCGCACACCTCTCGCCCGACACGCCCGCGGTCGATGTCTATCTCAGCTCCGTCAGCGGGGCCATCCCGCAGCAGAAGTTCGACGCCGTCGGGTACGGCACCGTCTCGAAGTACCTGCCACTGCCGCCCGGGACCTACGCGGTGGCGATGCGCAAGAAGGGCGACCCGGCCTCCGCCACCCCGGTGCTCAGCACCCAGGCGACGGTCGAGGAGGGCAAGGCCTACACGGTCGCCGGCACCGGCAAGTTCGCCGACCTGGGCCTGCGCGTCATCGCCGACGACCTCGGGCTGCCCGAGTCCGGCAAGGCCAAGGTCCGGGTCATCCAGGCCTCGGTCAAGGAGCCCGTGCTCGACGTCGCGGTGGCCGGCGGCAGCAAGATCGCCGACGGCGTGCAGTTCGCGACCACCACCTCGTACCAGACCGTCGACCCCGGCCGGTGGACGCTACGGCTGACCCAGCCCGGCGCGACCGGCTCGCCGACGACGGTGACCGCGCCGCTGAAGGCCGGGGCAGTGTACTCCCTGATCATCCTCGACGGCCAGGCCGGCCTCACCGCTCAGCTGCGCACCGACGCCGAGAGCGGCGGGGTGCCGCAGGGCGGCGTGGACACCGGTGGCGGGGGCACGGCCGGCGGGCGGGGGATGAGCCCGCTGCTGCCGATCGGCGGCGGCGTGGCGCTGGTGGTCCTGGCGGTGGCCGGCGGCCTGCTCCGGCGGCGGTCCCGGGTCCGCGCGACGGCGGCATAGCGGCCGTACGCTCGATCCATGCGCACCACGGGGAAGGTGGTCAGGCATCGGGCGCTGCCCGCGCGCCCGAACCTGACCGCCACCCGCCGCCGGACGCTCACCCTCATCGGCTGCGTGCTCGCCCTGGCCGCGCCGGTCATCGTCGGCTCGGCGGTGCTGGTCGGCCGGCGGGTCGAGGTCGACGCCGGCGAGTCGACCTGGATCGTCCCGCACCGCATCGACCTGACCGGGGCGACCGCCGATCCGGACACCCCGCCCTCGCGGCTGAGGATTGCGCAGCTGGGCGTGGACACGCCCCTGGAGAGCCTGGTCATGGACGGCTCCGGGGTGTTGCAGAGCCCCAAGGTGTACGGCGAGGCAGGTTGGTTCGCCACCGGCACGCTCCCGGGTGATCCGGGTCCGGCGGTGCTGGCCGGCCACGTGGACTCCAAGACCGGCCCGGCGGTGTTCTACCGCCTGCACGAGCTGAAGCCCGGCGACACCGTCGACGTGCGGCGGGGCGACGGCTGGCTCACCTCCCGGGTGACCGCGAGCGAGCACTACTCCAAGGCGCAGTTCCCCACCGCGAAGGTGTACGGCCCGACCCCGGTGCCGGAGCTACGGCTGATCACGTGCGGCGGCACCTTCGATCAGAGCCGCCATTCGTACCGGGACAACCTGGTCGTCTACGCGGTGTTGACCTGAGCAGCGGTGCTGAACTGAGAACGTTTAGGGTCGGTGTGCCAGGTCGCCTCGCGGCGATAGGCGCGACACGGCTCCAGCCGAACGGTATTCCGTGAAGGCAGTGTGATGAGGCCCGGGGACACACAGCACACCGACTCCCTGAACAGTAGCGCGCCAATCACGTATCGTCCCGTGATCCCGGCATGGGAGAGATCACAGGGTGAAAGCCCTCGAACCCGTGACAGGGTCTTCGTCCGCGGGGCTGCACATGCGTCGGGCGTCGCGCCCGACCCCTTCCTCGCAGCTGGCGGACTGCTGGAGGACGGGTCGGGCGCGACGCCCGGTTTCGCACGTTCTGGAGGTGTGGCTGCACCTTGTGCGGGGTGTGCGCTTGCCGCGGGTGGTGCGCGCTCGCGCGTGTTCGTGCCGCTCGACGCGCTGGCTCGCCGGCCCGGCGGGTGGTGCCGCTGGCGGTTACCTGCTCGCGTCGCTCGTGGGCGAACTCGCCGGCCTCGGCGGGTGGTGCCGCGGGTGGTGCCGGCGAGGTTCGCGGTGTGGGACTCAGCGCCCGGCGAGCAGCCGGTTCACGGCGTTGTCGACGTCGAGGTGGTCGGTCTCGTGACCGCGCGGCACGACGCTGTACGTGCGGCGCAGGAATCGCACCAGCACGCTGCGCGGCACCTCGAACAACGCATTGCCGTCCGGTGAGGACAGCGCCAGGGCCACGAAGTCCCCGCGCGGCCCGTTCCACGGCCAGACCCGCACGTCGCCGATGCCCGCCGGCTCGTCGAGCCCGGTGAACAGCAACTCACGAGCGAACGACCAGCTCACCGGCTCGCCCCCGGCCGACTCGGCGTGGAAGAGGACGTGGACCGCGTACGGGTCGTTCGGGTCGTAGCGCAGGCTGGCTCGCACCGGCAGCGCGGTCGCGTCGGGCGCGACGAGTCGTAGGGATGTCTCGACCTCGACGGTCGATGGTCGGATAGCGCTCATGTCGTACTCCCCCCGGCACCGCTGCGGAGCATGCCGTGCCCCGCCTCTCCTATGTTGAGGCGATTCCCAGTGTTACGCGCAGTGATTCTATGATCTCACTCTGTAGTGTTTCTAGGCCCGATTTGCCGTCAACCGAACATCCTGCGTGCGATGTCCAGTTTTCTGGGCGCGGTCGGGGTCCATGACGTGGCGTGTGGGCCGTACGTCAATTCATTCCGGTAACGTCCAGTGGTCCATGGGAGTGACGGGTTATCGAGTGAGTGGAACGAGAATTGCGCGGCAGTGAGGTGGACGGGTCGGGCGTTACGCCTGATTCCGGACGTTCCGCGGCCCGCGAGGGTGACTTCCGGCGTGTCGCTACCACCACCGAAGGCGACCCAAGGTTTGGGCGATTCTGGCGACCCCTCTAGGTTAATGTCCGATTTGTACTGCGGGAGGACCGCGCTGCCGCGGATTCGGGGCCACGCCTACTCCACCCGGCCGGGTCACCCCGGCGTGCAGGTCGCGGTCGTGATGGTGGGTACGGTGACCGGCGCCGTGGGCCGGGTGCTCCCGCCGCCGGCCGGCCCCGGACGGTTGAGCACCCTGGCTGGCCCGGCGTTGCCGGCGATGCGGAGGCGGCTGCTGCTCTGCACCCGCGCGCAGTCGCCGGGCTGAAGCCGGCTGCTGCTCTGCACCCACGCGCAGTTGCCGGGCTGAAGCCGGCTGCTCCGCGAAGGCTCGTGGCTGGCGCGGATTGTCTCCGTCAACGGCCAGCTCCTGGTGGCCGGTGGGGCGTTGCTGTCGCTGCGGATGCTCGCCTGACTCCACATCAGCGATCTTCTGGATCGCGGGGGTGAGTTCTCGCCATCCGGCCGGGGTGGCTCTTCCCGCCCGTCCGCCGCCGCTTTATCCCACGTCGCCTTTACCGATCGTGTGCGTTTCGTGTTGTATGCGTTTCGTGACGTGCCGATTTCTGCGGGCGGCGCGCCAAAGAGCTACCGTAGAGGTAATCTCGCCCGAGCCGGGCGTAGCATGTCGCCAAGTTCTTGTTTGTGTCCGAATGATACGGCCGGCGCGCTCAGTGCCGAGGTCCGGATCGGTTCCGTACACATCCGGTTCTGTACAACTGGGTACCACCGAGGAAAGGCCACTCATGGCAAAACGCGTCATCCACGAGCTGATCGATGACATCGACGGCAAGCCGGCCGCCGAGAGCATCGTGTTCGCACTCGACGGCGTGCAGTACGAGATCGACCTGTCCGCGTCCAACGCCGCCAAGCTGCGCGACGCGGTAGCCCCCTTCGTCGCCGCCGCGACGAAGATCGGCCGCGGTGGTGTGGTCGCGACTTCGCGGGGCCGCGAGGCCCGGGGCCGCAGCGTCACCCGCGGCGACCGCGACCAGAATCGCGCGATTCGCGAGTGGGCACAGGCCAAGGGCATCGACGTGTCCGACCGTGGCCGCATCAAGCAGGACATCGTCGACCGCTACCACGCCGAGGCCGGTCGCTGATCAGGCCGCCGCGTCGCCCCCGCGCGGCGTGAACGGTACGTTCCCAGGGCCCGGCCCGCACGATTTCCCCGTGCCGGCCGGGCTCTGACGTTTTTCCGCGTTCCTGCTCGCCCCGCCGCCGATCCGGCGGTCGTATTGCCGGATAGGCGGCCCGCATTGCCGCTCGATCTTCCGCTCGCATTGCCGCCGGCTCGGTGGGGCCATACGCCCGATTTGCTGGCGCTACGCCGCTGGATTCACCATCGCCGGGATGGCCTTTGCGATGGTTAGCCGCGGCGGTGCCCGGTCGGCGTTCTTCTTCGCGGTGCCGGTGTTCGCCGGACCGATCGCACGGATCCGTCGTCCGCCCGGCCGGTCGCTTTGCCGCGGACCGGCCCCGCGCGCATTGCGCCCTTTGGTCACCGATCGGCCCGCGCTTTGCTCCCTATGCGCCCCGCGCGACCCCGCCGCCGCCCCCGCGCCGGGTGCCCGCGACGCATTTCCCGCGGCCTCGATTACGTTGCATGATCACCGCGAGCGCATCAAGAATAACGGCGCGTGGCGATGTAGGTCGATATTTGAATGCGTATAAAAACGCACGGGCCGCGACCCGTGGTCGGGTCGCGGCCCCTTCGCGGCCGGGGTCATGCCTCGCCGGGCGCTCCGGCGCTGCCTGCGCTCGGGTGATGCCGCCCGGGCTGTTGCCGGGACGGTGCCGTTTCGACCGGTCGCGCGTCAGGCCGACGCGGCCGGGCGCCAGGCTGGCGCGGGTCAGTGCTGGGTGGTGCCGGTTCGACCGGCCGTGCGCCAGGCTGACGCGGGCTCGTGCCGGGCGGTGCGGTTCGGCCGGCGGCGCGGCGGGCCGACGTGAGTTCGCGCTGGGCGGTGCCGGTCCGGCCGGTCGCGCGTCAGGCCGATGCGAGCTCGCGCTGGGCGGTGCTGATCTCGATCTTGCGCGGCTTGGCCTTCTCGGCGACCGGAATGGTCAGGGTGAGCACCCCGGCGTCGTAGCTGGCCTCGAGCCGGTCGGCGTCAAGGCTGTCGCCGAGGATCAGCCGCCGGGTGGCGGTGCCGGTGGCCCGCTCGCTGATGACGCGGCGAACCCCCTCGCGCTCGGCGCGGGTCCGCTCGGCCCGCACGGTCAGCACGTTGCGGTCCACGGTCGCGTCGATGCTCGCGGGGTCCACGCCGGGCAGGTCGATCTCGACGAAGAAGGTGTCGCCGTCGCGGTAGGCGTCCAGCGGCGCCGTCGCCCCGGCGCGGGTCGCCGGGCCGCCGAAGAACTGGTCGAACGCGTCATAGCTCCGGAACGGTGCAGTGCGCAGCAACATGGTTGAGTCCCTCCAAGGTTGAGCCCGTATCGCTCAAGTCTTACAACGGCGACCACGCCCGCCGTCTTCCGTGCGCAGCCGTGACATGAGTCACCGGGACTCAACTTTGCGGAGGCGCCGGGAGGCTCAGAGCCACCCGTTGGACTGCGCCACCCCGACGGCCTCGATGCGGTTGCGGGTGCCGGTCTTGGTGATCGTGGCCGACAGGTAGTTGCGCACGGTGCTCTCCGACAGGTGCAGCCGCGCCGCGATGTCGGCGACCGTCGAGCCGTCGGCCGCCTCGCGCGGCACGTCGCGCTCGCACTCGGTCAGGGGTCGGGTCCGGCGGCGAGCGCGGCGGCGGCCAACTGCGGGTCGACGACCCGCTCGCCGGCCAGGACCCGCCGGATCGCCGCCGCCAGCATCTCGACCGGCCCGTCCTTGACCAGGAAGCCGGAGGCGCCCGCCTCCATCGCGCGCCGCAGGTATCCGGGCCGGCCGAAGGTCGTCAGGATCAGCACCCGGCAGCCGGGCAGCCGCCGCCGCAGCTCGGCCGTGGCCGCGATGCCGTCGCCGCCCGGGCATCTCGATGTCGAGGAGGGCCACGTCGGGCCGTGCCTGCAGGGCGGCCGCCACGACCGCGTCCCCGGTCGCCACCTCGGGGGAGACCGAGCAGCAACGCCAGCGCGCCGCGCATCATCTCCTGGTCCTCGGCGAGCAGCACCTGGATGGTCACGCCGCCACCCCCATTGCGGCCGCCGCCGGCCCGGGCCGGTGCCGCGGCGCGGGAGACGCGGATGGAAGGGCCGGCGGGACAGCGGGCGGGATTGATCGCGTCATAGGGGGAGCCTTGCCTCGAGGGAGGGGATCGGCGGTGCGCAGCGCGTCGGCGGTGATGCTGGCGGCGGTCAGGGCACCGTCGCCACGCTCCGTGCAGATGCGTGCGTCGCGAACCGGCGGTGACAAATGTCCCGCCGATACGATCGTCGCCATGGCACCGACCCCGCAGCCGGGCATCTTCGCGGCGGCCCTGGCCGAGCACGTCTACCTCGAGTTCGACCTGCGCCCCGGCGTGGCGGTCCGGGAGCTGCTCACCGCGCTGACCGCGGTCGGCGAGCCGATGCCGGCCACCGGCGCGATCAACGTGGTGGTCGGGGTCCGCCCGTCGGTGTGGACGCCGGCCATCGCAGAGGACTTTGCCGAGCCGGTCGTGGGCCCGGACGGGTTCAGCATGCCGGCCACGCAGCACGACGCCTGGCTCTGGCTGTCCGGCGCCGACCGCACCGCGCTGTTCGACTACACGCGGGCCGCGCTGGGGCTGCTCGAGCCGGCCGCGAGCTGCGCGCTGGAGGTGAACGGGTGGGTGTACCACCACGACCGCGACTTGACCGGGTTCATCGACGGCACCGAGAACCCGCCGCGCAGCCTCGCCCCGGCCGTCGCCGCGATCGCCGAAGGCCCGGCCGCGGGCTGCGGCGTGGTGCTGGTCCAGCAGTGGCGCCACGACGCCGACGCGTTCGACGCGCTCAGCGTGGCCGAGCAGGAGCGGGTCATCGGCCGCACCAAGGCCGACTCGGTCGAGCTCGACGAGGAGCACCAGCCGCCGACCTCGCACGTGGCGCGCACCGTGATCGAGGAGGACGGCGAGGAGCTGAAGATCTTCCGCCGCAACACCGCGTACGGCACCGTGCGCGACCACGGCACGATGTTCGTCGGCTTCTGCGCCAGCCAGCGCCCGCTCGCCGAGATGCTGCGCCGCATGGCCGGCGTCGGCGACGGGGTGCGCGACGCGCTGACCCGCTACACCGCGCCGCTCACCGGCGCCTACTACGTGGTGCCGCCGGTGGAGGCCCTGGCCGAGTACGCCCCCGAGGACGACTGACGCGGCAGCAGGATTAGAGCAGCGCCGCAGGGGTGATCGGCAGCGAGCGCACCCGGATCCCGGTGGCGTGGTGGACGGCGTTGGCCACCGCCGCCGCGGTGCCGACGATGCCGAGTTCCCCGACGCCCTTGGACCCCATCGGGTTGAGGTGCGGGTCCTCCTCCTCCAGCAGCTCCACGTCGATGCGCGGCACGTCGGCGTTGACCGCCACGTGGTACGCGGCCAGGTCCGACGTCACGAAGTCGCCGCTTCGCCGGTCCATCACGGACTGCTCCATGAGGGCCATCGACACGCCCATCGTCATCGCGCCGAGCAGCTGCGAGCGGGCCGTCAGCGGGTTGATGATCCGGCCGGCCGCGAACACGCCCAGCAGCCGGTCGACGCGGACCTCGCCGGTGGCCGGATCCACCCGCACCGCGCAGAACTGGGCGCCGAAGGCGTGCCGCGCGTAGTCGGGGCGGGCGGCCAGGTCGGCGGTGGTGTCGGCGCCGACGGTGAGCCCCTCGGGCGGCACGCGGCCCTGGTGCGGGCCGTCGATCCGCTCCCGCAGCAGCCGGCAGGCCTTCGTCACCGCCCAGCCCCACGAGGACGTGCCCATCGAGCCGCCGGCCACCGGGGCCGGGCCGATCGCGCTGTCGCCCACCGAGATCTCGACGCGGCCCGGGTCGGCGCCGAGCGCGTCGGCGGCGATCTGGCGCAGCACCGTGCGCGCGCCGGTGCCGATGTCGGCCGCGTTGACCGCGACCTCGAAACGGTCGTCGGCGGTGGCCCGCGCGGTCGCGGTCGACGGCATGGTGAGCGCCGGGAACGTCGTGGCAGCCACGCCGCTGCCGAGCAGCCACCGCCCTTCGCGACGGGTGCCCGGCCGCGGGTCGCGCCCCGCCCAGCCGAAGCGCTCGGCCCCCCGCAGCAGGCACTCCACCAGGTGCCGGCTGCTGAACGGGCGCCCCTCGGCGTCGGTGGCGGCGTCGTTGTCGATGCGCAGCCGCACCGGATCCCAGTTGCCGGCGGCGGCGAGCTCGTCCATGGCCGACTCGAGCGCGAACGCGCCCGGGCAATCGCCCGGGGCCCGCATCCAGGTCGGCGGGGCCACGTCGAGCCGGACGACGCGGTGGCCGGTGGCGAGGTTGGGCACGCCGTAGAGGACCCGGCTGATGACGGCGGCCTGTTCGGTGTACTCCACCAGCCGCGACGACTGGCTGCAGGACTCGTGCCCGAGCGCGACCAGCCGCCCGTCGCGGTCCGCGCCGAGCCGGACCCGCTGGATGGTGGGGGTGCGGTACCCCTCCGTCGCGAACACCGCCGCCCGCGGCATGGTCAGCTTGACCGGCCGGCCGACCACCCGGGCGGCCATGGCGGCGAGCACCACGTTGGGCTTCGGTGCCCCCTTCGACCCGAAGCCCCCGCCCACGTGCTCGTTGTGCACCCGTACCAGCTGCGGCGGCAGCTCGAAGAGCGTGGCCAGGGTGTCGCGCACCGCGGTCGAGGACTGCGTGGCGTCGTAGACGACCAGCCGCCCGCCCTCCCAGGACGCCGCCGTCGCGTGCGGCTCCATCGCGACGTGGTGCTCGGCCGGCGTGCGGTAGGTCGCGTCGATGCGCACCTCGGCCGCCCCGAACCCGGCCTCGAAGTCGCCCTTGTCCAGCCGCCCCGGAAAGCCGCCGTTGACCAGCTCCGGCTCGTACAGCCCGGCGTGGTCGGCCCGCAGCACGGTGTCCGCCGGCGCGGTCCGCGCGTCGATGACGACGGCGTCCGCGCCCTCGCGCGCGCTCTCCAGCGTGGTGGCCACGACCAGCGCGACGATCTGCCCGTGGTAGGTCACCTCGGGCGTCTGCAGCACGCGCAGGTGCGGGTCGCCGTCGCGCTCCAGCCGCGGCGCGTTGCCGTGCCACAGCACCGCCAGCACGCCGTCGACGGCCAGGGCCGGCCCGGTGTCCACCGAGTCCACCCGGCCGCGGGCGAACGCGGCCGGCACCGGCCAGGCGTAGGCGGTGCCCGGCATCGGCCGGTCCGCGGCGTAGAGCGCCTGCCCGGTCACCTTCTCCCGCGCCTCCAGGCGGGGCTCGGCCGCGCCGACCCCGGTCCGCTCGCGCACCTCGGTCATCGGGCCAGCTCCCGCAGGACCTCGACGGTCAGGTTGCGCAGCAGCGGCACCTTGTAGCCGTTGTCGCGCAGCGTCCGCGCCGCGGAGAGCTCCGCGTCGGCGGCCCGCTCGAAGCTCGCCACGGTGGCCGGCGCGCCCCGCAGCGCCCGCTCGGCCGCCCACGCCCGCCACGGCAGGTGCGCGACCGCGCCCCAGGCCAGCCGGGCCTCCCGGACGATCCCGTCGCGCACGTCGAGGGCGGCCGCGACCGATCCGGCGGCGAAGGCGAACGACGCGCGGTCGCGGACCTTGCGGTACACCGAGCCCGCCGCGATCGGCAGCTCCGGCAGCACGACGGCGGTGATCAGCGCGCCGCGGGGCAGGCTGGTGTCGCGGTCGGGTTGGTCGCCCGGGCGCCGGAAGAAGTCGTGCACGCTGATCGCGGCGCTGCCGTGCGGCCCGAGGTAGTGCACGGAAGCGTCCATGATGGACAGTGCCACGGCGAGGTCCGACGGGTTGGTCGCCACGCACTGCGGGGACGCGCCCAGGATGGCCAGGTCGTGGTGCTCGCCCTCGCGGGCGTCGCAGCCCGACCCCGGCACGCGCTTGTTGCAGGCCTTGGTGACGTCCTGGAAGTACCGGCAGCGGGTGCGCTGCATGAGGTTGCCGGCCACCGTCGCGCGGTTGCGCAGTTGCCCGGAGGCGCCGGACAGCAGCGCCTGGGCCACCGCCGGGTAACCGGCCCGCACGGCGGGGTGGCGGGCCAGGTCGCTGTTGGGCACCAGCGCGCCGATGGCGAGCCCGCCGCCCGGCGCCGGCTCCACGTCGTGGAAGGGCAGCGCGTTCACGTCCACCACGACGTCGGGCGCGGCCACCCCGAGCTTCATGAGGTCCACCAGGTTGGTGCCGCCGGCCAGGTACGCCGCGCCGGGCCGGACCATCGTGGCCAGCGCGCCGGCCGGGTCGTCCGGGCGCTCGTACGCGAACGGTTTCATGACGCGGCCGTCACCTCGTGGATGGCGGCGGCGATGTTGACGTACGCGCCGCAGCGGCACAGGTTGCCGCTCATCGCCTCCCGGATGTCGGCCAGCGATCCGGACTCCTCCCGGGTCAGCCCGGCCGCCGAGCAGATCTGCCCCGGCGTGCAGAAGCCGCACTGCAGCGCGTCGTGCTCGATGAACGCCTCCTGCAGCGGGTGCAGGCCGTCCCCGGCGGTGAGCCCCTCGACCGTGGTCACCTCCGCGCCGCCGGCCGCCACGGCCAGGATGAGGCAGCTGACCACCCGGCGGCCGTCCATCAGGACCGTGCAGGCGCCGCACTGGCCGTGGTCGCAGCCCTTCTTCGCCCCCGGCAGGCCCAGCCGCTCGCGCAGCACGTCCAGCAGCGTGGCCCGGTTGTCCAGGCGCAGCTCGCGCGCCCGCCCGTTCACGCGAAGCGTCACGTCGGTCGCGGTTCGTCGCTCCAGCACGGTCGTGTGCTGCCCCGGCCGGCCCGCTTTAACCGCGCGCGACCTGCGCCCCGCCCCCGCCCACGCCGCCGTCAGCCACGACGGCGGCCGGTGCTGCGCGCACGGCGGAGCGCCATCGGCAGGACCGTCCTAGGTGACTGGTGCTAAACGCGGGCTGATTGGTGACGCCGGTCAGCCCGCGTTTGTTGTTGGGGCGAGGTCGGGTTCGGGAGGTGCGCGCGGAT